>JAGWBT010000109.1:11970-16541 GCA_021295755.1 Candidatus Poribacteria bacterium | reverse complement strand
CGGAGACCCACCGGTCGCACGATGCGGCAAAACCGCCCGAATGTGCTGGATGGGGTTGCACACAATCTCCGAACCGCAGAGTGACTCCGCCACGTCCAGAATCTTCGGGTTTTTCAGGAAGTTAAAGGTCGCCTCGCCACGTGCCTGCATAATATCCAAATTACCAGCGACTTCCGGAATTTCCTTCGCTAGAAGCAGCAACCGCCGCGTAAACGGTTCGTCCTCATGCAGCGAACTCACCTTTCCTTCGGCGTACAACTTCTGTGCGCGTCCGTCAATAAGATCGGAATACTCGTCAATGACCGGCTGCAAGTCCTCCGTATCTAACACATTTTCCAACCGTAAATAACCGTCCTCGTGGAACGAGGAAATTTGAGCCTCTGTCAAGTGCATAGTGGTTATCTCCTTGATATTAGTGACCGAGTCTGATGCTTGTAGCATCATCCCCGCTCGTTTTGGATTCGTTAGTGCTATCCGGTTCTAACTGGATAGATCGCACCCTGAAACCCTTCCTCTTGGAACCAACCTTTTTCACCTGTAAATCTCTCAAATCATATTCCGGACGAAGTTCCTCATCCATCTCCGCATCAACCTTCTTCATAATCTTCCCTTAGGCTGAATTTCTTCGCAGGTTATGCAAAAGCAGCGACCGCTACGGGACGTTTAGTCGCAACCCCTTCTCGCTGGCGTTTAATGCGCTCAATTTCATGTAGTGTATGTGCTGTCAGATAGCTCTCACCACAATGAGGGCAGCTTATCACGGGCACACCTTCAATGACAAGCAGAGATTCTCCTTCCCCGTAGTTCCGCGAAATGTAACGTTGACGCGCCCCCGATTTTCCACAAATATCACACACCATGGCTTGATTCTTTGTTGTTTTTTTCGACATAGGCGGTGAATTCACACCACTTGCTCGGCAATTGGATAAATGACATCGGCACGCAACGCCTCTGTGGCGAAGCTAAATGCTGCTTGAATCCCTTTCTTGGTCAAACGCGGATGTGCTTCAAGGAGTTGTTCAACCGTTTCCCCTGCAGCGAGTTTTTCCAGAATCAATTCAACCGTGATGCGCGTACCTGCAACGACAGGCTTACCCATCATGATTGATGGATGGGATTGTATAAGTTTAGTGTCCATAACAGTTTATTATGCCTTTTGTTGGTGCTGGTCAATAATTTTTCCCAATGCTCTCAAGGCAGTATTCACCGATTCAGCATCAGGGAATATTTTGGCAACATCATCATCAAGTCTAACAATATTTGTGCCTTCCCGGTATCTCTGGGCATATTTGCCCTGAACCCCTTTACTGAAATCGCATTCATCAAGTAAATCCGGATCTTGCCGATTGACCACCGCTTTCTCCATAGCTTATCCTTCCGCAAAAACTTTCCAGTTGAAACCGCCCGAAAAACCTGATAAAATTAGGATCCAAAACACTTGTCAAACTCAAAACTGTAGTCAAGAGGAAGCCCCAGCCATGCGACTTTGGACAAAATTCCTACTTCTTGGTTTCCTGATCTTGCTGATCAACAGCGCGTACCTGATCAGCTTCGGGGAGCCGACCCTATTTTACATCGGCAACGTCCTGATCCACATCGTCCTCGGTGTTGGGTTGATCGTCCCGTTTATCGTCTATGTGTGCAAGCGTTTCGATGGCATGTCAATCATCGGCAAAGGCGGAGTCGTTTCTCTGGGAATTGGGGCAATTTCCGGCGTGTACCTGATGTTTGTCGGTGCCACAACCCCCAACCGTTGGTTACTCGTCCTCCATATCGTGGCAGTGACACTCGGCGCGATCCTATTTGTCGGACATCTGCTGATTTTGGCACGGCACGCGGAGACCGAGTTTTCACGTAGGGCGGCGCAAATCACCGGAATCGTTCTCCTCATCAGCCTGCTGTTCCCTGTTGGAGCAAGGCTGATCCAACACTATCGACCCAACCCGGACTATCTCGTGAAAAACCCGCTCTCTCCGCCGACCAGTATGTACGAGGAAGGTGGCGGCACCGATGGACCATTCTTCCCCGCCTCCGTCGAAACCTATACCGGCGATCTAATCCCTACCGATTTCTTTCTGACCTCCCAAACCTGTGCCGAGAGCGGATGCCACCCGGACATCTACAAACAGTGGAACGAATCGGCGCATCACTTCGCCTCCTTCAACAACCAGTGGTATCGCAAATCGGTTATGTATATGCAGGATGTCAACGGGATCCAACCGTCCAAATGGTGTGGTGGGTGTCACGACCCCGCAATCCTGCTGAACGGCGTGATGGATCGACCGATCCGGGAGAACTTGCACACACCCGCCGCCCAGGCCGGACTCGCGTGTACGGCGTGTCACTCAATACGATGGGCAACAGCGGATATATCATCAAGTATCCGCCCCTGCACGAGATGGCAGCCAGTGAAAATACTGCAATTCGCAAACTCCATAACTACCTTATCCGCCTAGATCCCGAACCTCATAAAAAGAGCTTCCTCAAACCCTTCCACCGTCAGAACACAGCGGAGTTCTGTTCCACCTGTCACAAGGTGCATCTTGATGTGCCGGTCAACAATTTCCGCTGGTTTCGTGGCTTCGACGACTACGATCAGTGGCAGATGAGTGGCGTCTCCCATCAGGGCGCACTGTCCTTCTACTACCCCGAAGAACCGAAGAAATGCGTCGACTGCCACATGCCACTAGTTCCCTCGAAAGACGCAGCGAATATCGACGGCAGGGTGCACAGCCACCGCTTTCCCGCAGCAAACACGGCGCTGCCCTTCGTAAACAAACACGACGAACAGCTCAAGGCAACGATCGACTTCCTCCAGAACAATCAGGTAAGCGTCGATATCTTCGCACTAAGTCCCGCGACACCGATTCAGTCCCAATCCCATGGAGGTGTTAGCACCTCCCGTCCCAACTCTCAACTCCGCGCATTTAGTATGATGGAGGGCGGAAGTCAGGGACACGCTATCGGCACAGTCACGGACATAACGAAGCTGGTCGCACCCATCAACGACTCCAACGCAACGGTTCAGCGTGGCGAGGAGATTCGGGTTGATGTGGTCGTGCGCACAAGGAACGTGGGACACCGATTCCCCGCCGGCACCATTGATACGGACGAAAACGGAAAGGTCATCTTCTGGAGCGGGCAAATCGAAGCGGAAGATGGAAACGGACCCGTTGATCCGGGGGCGCATTTTTATCGGGCGTATATGCTCGATGAACACGGAAACCTGATCAACAAACGCAACGCTTGGGCGGCGCGGACTGTCCTCTACGCAAACACCATTCCCCCCGGCGCTGCGGACACCGTTCACTATCGGCTCCTCATCCCACCGGATTGCGGTGATGAGATTCAGCTGCACGCAAAGTTGAATTACCGCAAATTCAATATGCAGGAGTACGAGATCCGGAGGACACCGATTTTCAGGTCGATAAAGGCTATGACGATGGACATTGGGTCTTCACAGGGAACACATCGGATGTCGCCGGGCAGGTCAAGGCGATCCCCAACCTGCCAATTGTCCCTATGGCAGAGGATAAAGCAACGTTGCAAGTGATAGATCAAGATGAATCGAGCGAGCCGGTAATCGGAGGTTCAAGAGAGAATCCGAAATCGAACCACCGTGAGCGTTGGAATGACTACGGTATCGGGCTATTCCTTCAGGGCGATCTCAAAGGTGCGGAAGCGGTATTCCTGAAAGTCACCGAAATTGAACCCGACTATATGGACGGCTGGGTCAATGTGGCACGGTGTCGCATTGAGGAGGGAGATATGACAGGTGCCGAAGAGATGCTTGAGGAAGCGATGACCCGCCAAACGAGCGAAGGTGCACTACTTCTACGCGCTGGTCCAGAAGGCGTACGGAAAATATGACGACGCGCTCGAACACCTGCGGACCGCTGCCCGCCAATTTCCGCGGGATCGGCGAATTCTCAACGAAATCGGCAGGCTGCTCTACCTGCAGCGGAAGTACGAAGCCGCACTCGCTGAATTTCAGAAAACATTGGCCGTCGATCCAGAGGATCTGGATGCCCACTACAACATGATGCTGTGCTATCGCGCGCTCAAGAACGAGGTGATGGCAGCGAAAGAGCAAAAACTGTATCTGCGGTTTAAGGCAGACGAATCTGTCGACGCCATCACCGGCATCACCCGTCGCGCAGACCCGTACGCGAATATCGAACGTCAACGCATCCACGAACACACCTCTGGGTTGAACGAACCAAAATGACCGTAGGGGTGGGATTTTGGGTTTTAGACATGCTGTAGTCCATAGATCGAGATTCATATCTCGACACCCAAATGTCGATTTTGGAAAATAGACCCACGGCAGGGCAACCACAAGGGTTGCCCCTACAGGAATCGACCAAATGTAGGGGCAGGTCTTGTGCCTGCCCATCTTTACTCTTTCTTTTTGATTTGTGGAGATTCGCGTTAATTCGCGGATGCTCTAATACTTTGTACCTTCTTCTTACACAAACAAAGGAGATAATCAACAATGGCTTACACACTTGAAGACGAATTCGGAGACATCATTGGCAAGGCAAGACGCGGGAACGGTCTCAGCGTGGGCG
>JAGWBT010000109.1:0-11938 GCA_021295755.1 Candidatus Poribacteria bacterium | reverse complement strand
CTGAAACCGACAGAGGACCAAGTCCACAAAATTGCAGAATGCCTCAATCTCAACGGCGCACGATTGGCAGACATTGCAATGGAACGCTGGGGACCCCAACCGGTCCCATCGGGCTACGACGATGCTTTGGAAGTCATCACCATCACAGCAGATGTCGGTGGCTGGCCCGTCCATGCGTACCTATTGGTGTGTAAGGCAACCAACGAGGCAGCCATCATTGATACCGCTGCGCACCCAGACGATGTGCTGCAGAAGGTGGAAGAGGCCGGCGTCAAGCCGACCTCAATCCTGCTGACGCACGCACACGGCGATCACGCCAACGGTTTGATGGAGATCGAACGGGCGACGGGCTGCCCGACATACATCCACGCACAGGAACCACAGCCGCGCAGCACCCAACAATTACGACTCCTCAACCATGGAGATGACGTGGCGGTCGGCAACCTCTCCGTGAAAACGCTCGATACACCCGGACACACGCCCGGTGGTTGCAGCTTCCATACCCGTTCCACAGTGATTGTCGGCGACGCGCTATTTGCGGGATCGGTCGGCGGTGCGAATATTTCATATACCGATCTACTCTCCGGGGTCAAGAACTACCTGCTTTCGCTCCCCAACGACACCAAACTCTTTCCCGGACACGGTCCTGCCACGACCGTCGGCGAAGAAAAGGCGCATAACCCATTTTTCTAAGGTTCGATAATCACGGTTTTTTTTTTTAGGCAGAATTCAGAATAAAAGCATTATTGATAGGAGTTACGCACTTGAGTTTGTAGTAGCGCAATTCATTGCGCGTCTTTAAGGCAGTAAGCATACGCCGTATGCCGTAACCAAGCCCATCGACTGCATCCTCCACACGCAGATTAAACAGGACGGCAAACTTACGGCTTAGTGCATACAGCATGACGGGAAAACGCTTGAGCCGGCGTGGGCGCGTTTCTACGAGATTGGACAGGAACGCCGCGGCGGCTACGATTACTACGGTACCTGGGCTGCCAACCTGCTCGCCAAGGATTACCCGTGGTGGAGATCGAAGCACAAGCTCCCGACGGAATGACCGGCTCACAAATCTCATCCGGTAAGGAGATCAGCCGATGTTAAGAGAAATGAAGAGCTGTAAATTCTATTTCACAGTAACAACCCTGCTTCTGTTTACTGCTATCGCTTTCGCACAAGAGGTGAATATGGAACACAAAGAAAATGAGCACCATTCAACGAATAGACTGCGTGTAATCATGACATCGGATTTTCCACCGATTGGCGTCGTCAAGGGTGGCAACGTACCCAACGATCAAAAGAGCGACCCAGATGATATGCAGTCGATAGTCCGCTTCCTGTTGTATGCCAATGAGTTTGACATCGAAGCACTGATAGCTTCAGCGGGCACCTTTGCCAACATAGCCAAGAAACAAAACATACTGGATGTGATCGACCACTACGAAACGGTATACGAGAACCTGAAAAAACATGATCCCTTGTATCCCACCCCGGACTATCTGCGTTCGATTACTTTCCAAGGTCGTAGCGGCACCTGGGGCAAAAAGGGTACTGTTAATATTGGTGAAGGCAAAGACAGTGAGGCTTCGGAGGCAATCATCAGCATCGTGGACAAGCCCGATCCGCGTCCGGTCTATATTGGCATCTGGGGCGACTGCAGCGTTGTAGCGCAAGCGGTCTGGAAGGTACAGAATACGCGCAGCACTGCCGACCTAGAAACGTTCCTAAGCAAATTACGGATCCATCAAATCGCGACCCAAGATGGCACGATTGGTTGGTTGCGCGATAACTTCCCAAAGTTGTTCATCATTCACTCGCAAAAGACTTACCGGGGGATGTTCGGCGGACGGGATCCGATTTCAAACCTCGCCTGGGTCAACGAGAACATTCGCAATAACCACGGATCTCTCTGCGATGTGTATCCACACGAAGGGATGGGCTGCACCGGGGTGTGTGAAGGGGATTCGCCTTCGTTCCTGTGGCTGGTGAGTGCGAACCGTGGGTTGAACGATCCCAACGACCCCACCCAGGAAAGCTGGGGCGGACAATTCAAGCGCGACGGAAAAACCAATCACTATGTTGATGGGCCCGGCCCGTCGAGCATCTCCAAGTGGCGTGCCGACTATCAGGCGGAGTTCCAAGAACGCGCAGACTGGTGTATAAGTCACCCCTAGCCACACTAAAGTTTTCATTGGGCTATGGAGGTCGGGTGGATTGGCACTCAGGGCGCATACACACGATTTTATACGCTTACGCTTCGCCCGAACGCTCCTTTTCCACACTGATTGTCGGGGACGCGCTATTTGCGGGATCGGTCGGAGGGGCGAACATTTCGTATACCGATCTACTCTCCGGAGTCAAGAACTACCTGCTTTCACTCCCCGATGACACAAAACTCTTCCCCGGACACGGTCCCGCCGCAACCGTCGGCGAAGAAAAAGCACATAACCCCTTCTTCTAACGCTGACGACCTATTGGATTAAACGCAATCTGATACAGTTGGAACCAAAAAGGAGTGTAAACGTATGCAAACCGAACCCCTGCAGCAATGGACAGATCGAATTGTTATTGATGAAGCAATTCTGACTGGAAAACCTGTTATTAAAGGCACCCGTTTAGCTGTCGAATTCATTATTGATCTGCTAGCACGTGGGTGGAGTGAGGCAGAAATTCTCGAAAATTACCCCGGCATTGTAATCGAGGACATTCGAGCATGTCTCGCTTATGCTAGTGCGACACTACATGCCGAAAAGGTTTACCCACTTCCGATGAGGTTAGCGGATGCACCTGTTAGCAAATGAGAATTTCCCCGGCTTAGCAATCACTGCCATTCGTTCACGCGGGCACAACGTAGCATGGATACACGAAGATTCACCCGGCATCAGCGACCACGCGGTGCTATCTCGCGCTACAGCCGAAGAGCGAATACTGATTACATTCGATAAAGATTTCGACGAATTAGTCTTTCGGTTAGGGCTCAACGCCCCTTCGGGGATTATTCTATTTCGCATTCCACCTGATTCACCATCGTTTGTTGCCCAAACAGCGGTTACTGTCTTGGAAAGTCGGACAGATTGGTCAGGACACTTTTCCGTCGTTGAGGAAAATCGTGTGCGTATGACACCACTTATATCAATATCTTAAACTATACTAACCCAAGTTGCTAGGTTAGGAGTTGTGCAGTTGAACGCCCAAAGCCTTGTAGTTCAGCACTTCATCGCCAGAGGACATAGTTTCCAACGCCCGATGAATCGGGCAACTACAGCAGGGTCACCATCAGAAATCCCGTAGGGAACAACGATCGTTGTTCCCTATTTTATTTCTTCTTTACCAAACCAGCAATTTAGGCTACAATAAACCGCATGACACAAAAACCCGAAATCGATCCCACCGAATCCAAAAAAGGAAAAATCTACCTATGGCTCGCGATCCTGATATTCGGTGCCGCCTCAGCGGTAGTCGCCAAGTTGATAATGATCGGCGAAAACGCGTTGCTAGACGGCCGGAATCCGATAGCGTTCTGCAACCTGCTATTCGCCGGAAACGTCGTCGCTGGACTGACGCTACTGATCATCTTCCACAGAGACTGGCGCCCCTCCGAACTCAAGGAACTGACCCCCAAACAGTGGCTTATACAGCTTGTCTTAGCGGCAACATCGGGCGCGTTGGCACCATCCTTGATGTTCCTCGCCATTGAGCAGACCTCGGTCACAAACATTGTGCTGATCGAAACAGTTGAGATCCCATTGGGTCTGTTCCTCGCGTGGCTGCTATACCGGGAGAAATCCAGTTGGAGCGCGGTCATCGGTGCATTGCTGGCTTTGGTGGGTGTCGCAACAACCCTCTGGTTAGAGATGGGGCAACCCGATGAAATGATGCAGCAAGGTCAGATGCGTGGCGGTATTGGACGCGGCGAAATCTATGCGATGGCTGGCACATTTCTTCTGGTATTTGGGGCAGAACTAGGGCGTAAGCAACTTCGATCGATTCCTTTGGGCGTCTTCAGTGTTTTTCGCAATTTTATCGGTTCAATTATCTTTCTCATCGTCGTGCTCATTATGCTTGGACCGGGACACTTTATGGATCTTTTCAGACCCGTACTCTGGGGTTGGATGGCGTTGTACGGGAGCGTCATTGTGGTTGGCGGTCAACTCTGCTGGTTTTCGGGGATCAAGCGGGTAACGCCAGCTGATATTTCGTTAGCTGCCGCATTTTCACCGATCGCTGGGGTCATCTTCGCATTCCTAATACTCGGTGAAATCCCAATGACCGCCCAAATCATCGGCGGTGTAGTTATACTCTGTGGTATTGGGGTAGGGCTTGCTGGGGACCTGAAATTCCCACAACGGGAGGAAAAACGGACCCGATCCGTCAAATCGGAAGACAAACCCAAGGCGTTTACAGGCGTCTAAAACCGAGTTCACCGAGGAGAAAACATGCCCAATTCCAAGAATCCTAAATATCGCGTTGGCGTCATCGGCTGCGGGCGAGCGGGGACAGGGCGCGCTCGTGCCTTTGACCTTCATCCCTTATGTGGGGTCGTTGCCATTGCCGACACCGATCCCGAAAATCTGGCGTTAGGTTCTCGACATTTCAATGCTCCGGGCTACAACACTTTTGACGAGATGTTCAAGTACGAACAGATCGATATTGCGATGCCGGTCTTGCCGGTACGCCCCAACGCCGATGCCGTCGTCGCTTCAGCGGAAGCGGGTGTCAAGGCGATCTTCTGCGAAAAGCCGCTCACCGCTAGCCTCAAAGATGCCGACCGCATGGTGGAGGCGTGCCGTTCTCGTGGTATACATTTCGCCGCAGGCCTTGTCATCTCAAGCCACCCAGATTACCAGAAGGCTTACGAACTGGTCACGGCAGGCGAGATAGGCGAAATCCAGCGGATTGACCTGTATAGCCCTAACAATCAGGGCGGGTGCCACGGGCTGAACTTAGTCCGCAAGTTCACAGGCAAGGCACCTGTCGATTGGGTGGTCGGTTGGGTGGACGGAGATCCCTTCAGCGACCACGAACATCCGTACGATGAGGCTAAGACCGGATTTGGAAAAATCGGTGGCTACATCCGCTTCACCAACGGGGTAGAGTGCTTCAGCAACTACAAGGAGATCGGATGGAAGGGGATCGAGATAATCGGTTCCAAGGGAATAATATATAACTGGAACAATACCGGCTTGGGTCTCCACCTTTTGAAGAACGATAACACGCAACGAGGACCCGCCAAACTCAGAGAGATCAAGGGCTTGTTTGAGGAATACAGCGAAGCAGACCGGGGTTACGATGACGAAGGATGGCTCGATCCAGGCAATCCGATGAAGGGAATTGTTCAGGCGATTGTCGATTCGCTGGAGACGGCGGCGCCACTCAAGATAACCACCGGGGACGACTTACGCCATGCGTTAGAGATAGCTATCGGTTTGAGGGAATCTCATCGACGGGGGCATACCCCGGTGAAATTTCCCATTGAGGATCGAACGCTTATCATGCATCCACAAAGATCGCGATGGCACTATAAGAAAGATGTTTACGGTAGGGAGTGGTACATGGAACAGATGCGACAACAGAGGAGAGATTAATGAACATTGAGGAAATTCAACGTTTTCTCACCGAGAAGCGGGACGGATCTCCGCGAAATTCAAAGACTTCTCGACGCAAGGATCGGGAATCAAAAGGTCTCGACGGCTGGTTGCTGTACGATTTTCGGGGGTCAAATCCAATTGCCAGAAACGTCGCTGGTATTGATGATCCCGGTATCACCCGGCGTTGGTTCTGTTATATTCCAGTGGGGGGAACACCGATATGGCTTGTCCACCGTATTGAAGTTTCCCATTTTGCCAACGTCCTCGGCGAAGTCAGGACCTACACCGATTGGGGTGGACTGCAACGTGAAATGGAAACCATCCTCAAGGGTAGCAATCGGGTTGCGATGGAATATTCTCCCTTTGCCGCTATCCCTTACGTTTCAAGGGTGGACGCCGGCACAGTTGAGTTGATCCGTTCCTTGGGAGTTGAAGTGGTCTCCTCCGCGGATCTGGTGCAACAATCCGAGGCGCGTTGGACCGCAGATCAGTTTGTCGGACATCTGGAATCGGCACATTTAATCCTAGAAATCAAAGACGAAGCGTTCGCGTGGTTGGGTAAGCAACTACGCGCTGGGATACCGGTCACGGAGTATGATGTGCAAAGTTTCATCATGGAACGCTTTGACGCTGAGGGTTTGATACCGGGACACCCGCCAATTGTGGCGGTCAACGCAAAAGCCAGCGATCCACACTACTATCCGACAGCAGATCCACACCAACCTATTCAGCCGGGGGATTTCGTCCTGATTGATTTATGGGCAAAGCAGAAGGCGCCGGATGCCGTCTATGCGGACACGACGTGGGTTGCCTATGCCGGTACAAACGCTCCCCAACGCTATATTGAAGTATTCGAGGTTGTCCGCGACGCACGGGATCTGGCAGTCAGTTTCATCCGTGAGAGTTTCGCGGCGGGTGAGGTGGTTTACGGCTATGCTGTCGATGATCTAGTGCGAAGCTACATAACGCAGAGGGGGTATGGCGAGTTTTTTATCCACCGGACTGGACATAGCATCGGCACAGAGATACACGGCAACGGCGTCAATATCGACAATCTGGAAACGAAAGATGAGCGTGCGTTAATCCCCGGTATCTGCTTCTCGATTGAGCCGGGAATCTACCTTCCCAAGTTCGGCGTTAGGACCGAGATTGATGTCTTTATAGCGGATCTCACACCCGAAGGCGTGGTTGTAACAACCCTCCCCGCGCAAGAAGAGGTCATAATGCTGCTGTAGATTTGTCAGGTTAATCTCAGTTGCTAGGGTGTGTTGACATTTATGTGAGGAATGTCCATAATTCAACGATAAGTCCCTATCGTAGGGGCGAGGTCTCCTTGCCCAACGGGTTGGGAAACCCAACCCCTACAGGAACGACTCAATGTAGGGGCACCCCTTGTGCCTGCCCTGCTGTAGGTCGATTTTCCAAAATCGACAATACCTAGCGAGATGAACCTCGACCTACGGACTTTCTGCCCAGACACCGTAAGTCAGCCGCCAACGAACTAATGCACCAACACAGCCCCAGAGGAGCGACAGGTATATAACTTCAGTATAGTGTCAACACATCCTAGCAACTTGCGTTAAGAATATATAAGAATTTACTCCCCTCCTCCGCCATCTATCGTTACAGAAGCACCTTCGCTGCCAGATTCTGAGACAGGAGCTGCAGATTTCAGATCCATTGACTTCTTGATTAGCGTGTCCACATGCCTTTTGTTCAGCTCAAAGATTTGCGTTTCATCCTCGCGCTTCACGTAGTACGAACCACTCTCCTCTATCCCAATCAGAAGCGTTTTCACTGCCCCATCCTTGAGCGTAGCAGTGACTGACATCTTCGGCACGTCAAGTCCATACTCCGAAAGTTCTTTCGATTCGGCAAAATCGTCGGTATCCAACGAACTCATCAGATCCGTGATTGCCTCGACCTCCGTTCCATCGGCAGCAGAGACGATCGGTTTAAGCATCTGCCACGTGCCTGCAGCATCAACCTGAAGCTCAATATCTTCCTCCTCCGATCTGATTCTCAAGTGGGTCACGTCCTCCTTAAGAAAAGAAAAAATCGACCGATCTCGCCACGAGCGATAGCCTTTATCCAAGGTAAGTTTGAGATTGCCCTTAACGATGTAGACATCGTTGGAATCTGCAGCGCGAACATAGCTGTCAAAGATTCCTGGAGTTGTCTTCCCAGCAAACAGGTGCGCTAGAAGGTTCCCACTTGCGTCAGTGAGTTTAGCTTCAACGCCGGAGCTGTCGACTTGAAAAACAGCTTGCTTCTCCGGGTTTGACGAAGCGCGTTCAATCGTTTTCATCTCGGCAACCTGATCGAGCAACTCCTTAACAGCTGTCTGATCCGCAGGATAGTTATCCATCGTCTCCACAAGCCACTGATCATTCTGCTTGGCAAGGATCGTAGTTGTCAACCCAAATGGGCTGATGATTTCGATTTTCGCCACGCTTTCCTTGTTAAAGAATGGAAACAAGAGTTGCGCCCCCTCAACCTTTTTCTGCTTCTCACTTTTGCCGAAGGGATTCTCGAATATCAGGACCAGTAAACCTAAAACGACAAACACACCAATTAAAACTAAAAGTTGTTTTATTTTCATAATCTCACCTGAATTGACGATGAAGCAGGACTTTATGACACCGATCCATACGCTTCAACCATACGTTTCGCCCTCCTTCTCAAGAAAAACCGAACTAGCCCAAAGGCCACGACAAGGAGCGGCACACCGGCAATGCTTATAAACTTAAGGAAGAATTTCTCGTTCTCGGAGATCTCTTTCAATGGACGGTTTGTGGCACCGTGAGATCTTATGTTAATCAGTTCTTCACCGAGCGTAAGCCAGTCTATCGTATTCAGGAAAAAGAGTCGAGCGTCCCGTTGACCCTGTTGTAAAAATTGGGAGTTTCCAACCACAACGATCTGGGTCGCTTCACCGTCGGTCTTTGTTGTTCGATCTTCTTCCGCCGGTTTAGCCGTCACCCCTTCTTCGGATTCGCTAGATTCGACGAGTGGGATATCTTTACCCGCATAAAAACTCTTGAACGTTCCTGAGAGCGACACCGCGACGGTATGCGCCTGCTGCATGGAAGCCGGCGGTTGGAATTGGCGATTCGTCGGACTGATGTTGTAAGGACTTTGCGCCGTCCAACCTCCTCTACTAGTTTTGGCGAGTGCGATTGCTTCGACAGATGCGTTCTCTTGCGGAAGCAGTTCAAGCGAACTCGCCCAAGGCAATGTCAAGCTCTCCAACTGGCTCGTAATAATACTGTCCTTCGATAACCCGTCTGAGGTCTCCCCTGTGCGGTATTGGTACTCCTTCAGCACCTTGATGAAATACGCGTAGCCTGTTGTTACCGTCATGAACCCCTGCGAATAGGTGAGTTGCCCCATGGAAACATCAAGCACAAGGTTATCATTGAGTCTAACACCGTAGTGTTCCAACAGATCGTTCAACCCCGTTTTAAGCGGACTCACGCTCAGTCCTTCGTATTGGATAACGATCGGATCGATTAGAAAAAGCGCCCGCCCACCCCGCATGATGAACTGATCGATTTCATATTTTTCACGCTCCGTCAACTCCTTTTTCGGTCCCGCGATTATTAACGTTGCCACATCGGAATCAATCGCTTTGCCAGCATCAATCGGTACTTTTCTCACATCGTACTGCTTGCTTAACTCTTGACGCAGCGGACCAAACGCCTGATCGAAAACATCCATCTCATCATGTCCTGAGAGAAACCCGACTGTCTTTACCTCTTCGCTCGTTACTTTAAGAATCGCAGAGGTCAGATCATACTCAAGGTTGGCGGTTGTTTGAACGACTGGGAGAATCTCTTTTTTATCCTCATAGAGGATTGCGATACCCATATACACGTTAGCAACTTCCGCTTTGTCCTTCTCGATGACGTTCACCTGCACTTCAGGAATTCCCATAAACCGAAGTTTCTGCTTTTCGGATTCGTCCTCTGCCGCAGGGTCAATAAAGTTAATCTGCAAATTTTTGGAAAAGGCACGATATTCTTCAAGCATATCGCGGACGGATTGACGGATCTGGGCAACGCGCGATGGCTGCCGTGAGAAATAGGCATCAATCGTCACAATGTCATCTAGCCGCCTGAGGACTGTTTTGGTCGATTGTGAAATTGTGTATCGCTTGTCTTCCGTGAGGTCCGCGCGAATAAAACGACGGCTTGATAGGAAATTGACCAACGCGACAATGCCGAATACGACGAGAATAAAGGCGAGTGTATTGCCACCATATTTTAATGTTTTTGCAGCCATAGATCTATCTCCATTTCTGAACTGTAACCATCAAAACACTTAAATATAGAAAAAAGCCAATAACAGAAAAATAATAGATAAGGTCCCGCGAATCAATAACACCTCTCAGAATGCTGCTAAAATGGGCGCCCAAGCCGAGATAGCTGAAAATCGGGACAATCCAGTTCGGCGCATTGAAAAGTACAATATCTTCACCGATGATAAGCAGCCCAAAGCACATCACAATCCCAAGGATGAAGGCGATAATCTGATTTTCCGTAATGGTCGAGGCGAACATCCCAATCGAAAGGTAAGCCCCTCCCATCAGGAAAAGCCCGATGTAGCCGCCAAGGATAGGCCCCCCATCTGGCTCCCCAAGATAGGCGACAGTAATGGGTAGCGAAAGGGAGAGCAAAATAGTTACCCCAAGCAGGCAAAAACTAGCGAGATACTTCCCGACGACCACTTCATAGTCTTTAATAGGAAGGGTCATCAAAATTTCAACGGTGCCTATCTTCTTTTCCTCTGCCCAGAGCTTCATAGTAACTGCCGGAATAAACAGAAGGAATATCCACGGCACCCAACTGAAGAAACCCCTCATTACAGCTTGACCTACGAGGAAAAAGCCTCGAAAGAAAAACCAAGCGCTAAGTGCGAGAAAAAATGTGATAAAGATATAAGCGATAGGCGAATTAAAGTAGCTTCTAAACTCTTTCTTGAAAATTGCGGCTATATTATTCATTTCTTTATTCCACATGTTAAACGCGCCATAAACTGCACTATTACACACAGGAAAATCCCCCGTCAACTTTCGACTGCAAACAAGGAAATCTCCAGTCGGGACTTACATTTATAGTGAATTCAAAAAATAAACAGACACTTTCGCTCCCCGTGTTGGGTAGGCGCTGTTTCCAACTGCGCCTATGCGGTGCGGGTGAAAACCGCACCTACCGAGGTCATAGCCCGGATTTTTCCCTCCCCGGTAGGCGAGGTTTTCTAACCTCGCCGATTTGCAGTGTCTCATTAATTCTAAGGTCCACTATAATTAGGTCCCATCCAGTCTGAAAAGTAAACGGATTGATTTTACGCGGCGGTAGGTTGGGTTGTAGATTCGTTGCCGGTCAGTTGCCGGAAGACATCTTCAAGGCTAATTGCTTCCTGACGCAATTCTGTCAAACTCCAGTGATTCTGGACCACAAAATGGAAGAGCTCCTCTGCCGTGTCTGTTCGCATCATCATCAGAGCTGACCCGTTTGAAATCTGAAACTAGATTTAAGGCTTCAAGTTTTGCTTCGATCTCTTTGCGGGGTCCGCGGATAGAGATGTGGACAACCTCTTCTCCGCGCGCCCGTCCAGCTAACTCGTCCGGTGTACCGTTTGCAACGATCTGTCCATCGTTAATAATCAAAATTCGGCTACAGGTAGCAGAGACTTCAGACAGGATGTGTGTACTGAAGATGATCATCTTCTCCTTGCCGATCTCTCGGATCAGATTCCGAATTTCGATAATTTGGTTGGGGTCAAGCCCGGAGGTCGGCTCATCAAGCACAAGGATTGGTGGGTCATGAATCAAGCTTTGCGCCAAGCCTAGGCGTTGGCGATAGCCTTTGGAAAGCTCACCGATATCCTTTTGGATCATCTTCTCAAGCCCACAGATGTCGACGACATCTTTAATACGCTGGGAGCGTTGGCTCCTTGGAATGTCCCGAATTTGGGCAATAAATTTAAGATAATCGATAACTCCCATATCTGTATAGAGAGGTGCGCTTTCGGGTAGGTAGCCGATCTGTTTACGGACTTCAAATGACTTCTCAAAAACGTCATATCCAGCAACTTTCGCGGTTCCCTCATCCGCCGATAGGTAGCAGGTTAAGATACGCATCGTTGTGGTTTTGCCCGCACCGTTTGGACCTAGAAAGCCTAGGACCTCCCCCGCTTTCGCATCGAAGGAAACATTATCTACCGCAACGGTTGGACCATACCGCTTCGTCAAATTTATCACTTCGATCATGCTCGACAATCACCTCTATTCCTTTGAGTTTTTAGGATTGATTAATAACATACCAAGCAGAAATAATAGCATTTTCATC
>JAGWBT010000108.1 GCA_021295755.1 Candidatus Poribacteria bacterium | reverse complement strand
TCTAATTTTTGGATGGTCAAGAATGATAACCCATGCGATGGAAGATTATCTGAAGACAGTCTACCTGCTACAAGAAGGTCAGGAGAAAGTTTCTACCTCTGCTATTGCCCAGCAAATGGAGGTTTCTGCTGCATCCGTCACCGGTATGATCCGAAAGTTGGCGGCGATGGGATTGCTGAATTACACCTCCTATCAAGGCGTTGAATTGACAGAAGGTGGGCAGAAAATCGCCCAAGAGATTATCCGCCATCACCGGTTACTGGAACTTTATCTCGTTGAAATCATGGGATTTACTTGGGACAAAGTGCACGATGAGGCGGATAAACTGGAGCATGTTATTTCCGAGGAATTTGAGGAAAGAATGAGCGAGGCGTTGGGACATCCGACAACCGACCCGCACGGACACGCCATCCCAGCAAAGGATGGTGCACTCCAAGAGGTCGCTTATGAAACATTGACGGAGGTCGATGTGGGTAGTTCTGCCACCGTTCAGCATGTCAATGATAATGATCCCGAAATGCTGCGTTATCTCGATCAGTTGGGCATCTTGCCGCGCACGGTTATCCATGTTGTAGCGAAAGAACCGTTTAACGGGCCGTTGCGTTTGCGGATTGATCAGACCGAACACTTTGTTGGCCTCGAAGTCGCAGGAAACGTATTTGTAAGTCCACAGACGACATAATCTTCATACCGCTTGAACTAATAAAAATCTGTGTCATGCCAATTTAAGAAAGGGGCAGGAGGAGTATGTGCATAATCTATGGTTTGTTGAGTTTCATAATGATACTATTTGTCGCTTGTGGTCAGCAGTCGGATAAGGCGAATGAGAAAGGGTCGAGCTCAACAGGGATATCTAGCCAGAAACCGATTCGTGTGGTGACGACAATCGGCATGATTACCGATATTGTTCAGAATGTTGGGGGCGATCGTGTTGATGCGGTCGGGTTGATGGGACCCGGCATTGACCCACACCTTTATAGAGCGAGTGAAGGCGATGTCGCTCGACTCGCAGGAGCGGATCTTATCTTCTACAATGGCTTGCATCTGGAAGGGAAAATGGCTGGTGTACTCGAAAGGATGCAAGATCAAATAAAGACAGTTGCTGTAACACAGGACGTTGATAGGGCGGTCCTGTTGGCACCGCCAGAGTTTGAAGGGGCATACGACCCACACCTTTGGCTCGATGTAACCCTCTGGATGAAGGCGGTTGAGCGTGTACGAGACACGCTGATTCAGGTGGATAAGGGCAGCGCGGCGTTATACCGGGCGAATACGAAAGACTACTTAGCGAAGCTAGAGGAACTGCACGATTATGTGATGCAGCAAGCGGAGCGAATCTCTCCCGACCAAAGAGTCCTTGTTACAGCCCATGATGCTTTCAATTACTTCGGTCGCGCTTACGGATTTGAAGTGCGTGGACTTCAGGGAATTAGTACAGCAACTGAGGCAGGCACAGCTGATGTGCGAGCGTTAGTGCAGTTTATCGTCGAACGCCGCATTCCCGCTATGTTTGTCGAAACATCTTTGCCCCGACAGAGCATTGAGGCAGTACAAGCCGCTGTCAAAGCGAAGGGATTCTCTGTAGAAATTGGAGGACAACTTTTCTCAGATGCGATGGGGGCATCGGGAACTCTAGAAGGCACGTATATCGGGATGGTGCGTCATAACATTGATACAATCGTAGCATCGCTTCTGCAAACGGTGCCAAATTATGGTGGGTTTTAGAACTATGGTGAATTCTAAAAATAAATAGACCCTTTCGCTCCCCGTGTATGGTAGGCGCTGTTTCCAACTGCGCCGATGCGGTGCGGTTACAAACCGCACCTACCGGGCATGAGGGCAATGCGGTTCGGTTTGGGGTATTTCATTAATTCTAAGATCCACTATATTTCTCTGATTTACCGTAAAAAGCAACGGGTGGATGAACGCGTGTTGGTGTGCGAGAGGAGGACGGAGGATATGACAAAATCCTTGAATGATTCATTGGCTATTGAGGTGGCGGATTTGACCGTGGCGTACCGGGATCAGCCTGTGCTGTGGGACGTGGACCTTAACGTGCCGTCAGGAGTCCTCATGGCAATCGTCGGCCCCAACGGTGCCGGCAAAACGACGCTCATTAAAGCCATCTTGGGGCTAGTGGCACCGGCAGCGGGACGAATATTAATTTACGGTCAGCCATACACCGATCAGCGGCGACTTGTGGGATATGTGCCGCAACGCGGGACTGTCGATTGGGATTTTCCGACGAGTGTGTTGGACGTAGTTATGATGGGATGTTATGGAACCTTGGGTTGGGGACGGCGTCCGGGTCGACGGGAACGTACGCGGGGAATGGAGGCGCTTAAAAATGTTGGGATGCTTGATTTTGCTGACCGGCAGATTAGCCAACTCTCTGGCGGACAACAGCAGCGGGTCTTCTTGGCACGGGCGTTGGTGCAGGACGCCCAAGTGTACTTCATGGACGAACCGTTTCAAGGTGTTGATGCGACAACCGAGCGAGCAATCGTTACGCTCTTGCAGGACCTGCGTGCTGCCGGTAAAACCGTCGTTGCTGTTCATCACGATTTACAAACGGTGGCGGATTACTTTGATTCCGTAACACTGTTGAACGTACGTCGAATCGCCAGCGGTCCAGTGGAGGAAGTATTTACAGAACAGAATCTCCGACTAGCGTATGGTGGCCGCGTCGCTTTCCTCAGTCGAAATGATCAGGGCGATGGGAACACAGGGCAACCTGATGCAAAATTATCTCAGCCAGTTAGCGAAACCACAACTGTACAGGTTGACAAACCGATGGATACCTCACCCCGTTCATCTTAGAGTAAGCTTGCTCTATGTATAAAACATAAAAGCCGTCTTTTGACGCATTACAATTTGTGAACTCTCAACCTAAAAACACAACTTTATTAGGAGGCTATTTTTTTAATGACACGAAAATTGTTGGTTGTTACTGCTGCACTTTTGATTATCTTTTCTCTACAGGCTCAAGCCAGATCCGGTGATGAACCACATCAAAAACTACAGATGAACACCGCACAAGCGGTCTCCTTTGAATCAACATCTACTGATGTCGGACATTTGGTGGTCATCAACGGCAATGAGCACATCGTCCAGCCGAAAAACACCTTCGATTTAGCGGGACAAAATTTACGTTTCACGCCCAATGACCTAGGCGGATACGATGTATCCATACCAGAAGATGTTGAGTTTGTCCAGGCTTTCGGTGATGTATTACAGTTGAGTGATGACGACAGTAAGAAGGTTGAAATCGAATTCGACTTCCCATTTTTTGATGAGGAATATACGGAACTTTTTGTTAATTCAGATGGGAACTTGACATTCGGCAAAGGGGATGCCGCTTCCTTAGCACGGGATTTACAGCGATTTTTGGCAGAATCACCTCGCATCGGTGTGCTGTACACTGACCTGAATCCATTTGATCCTTTTCCTGACCCATTTGGTGGGGAGACGCCTACTGTTGAAGTAAAGCAATCTTCAAAGCAAGTAATCGTTACTTGGTTCAATGTCGAGGCGTTCAGCGAACAGTTCTTTGGTAGTGTGGCATCGCTAACAATGCAGGTTGTCCTGTACGATACAGGCGTTATTGACATCGTTTTTGATAAATCTGATGTGAGAACAGGTATTGTTGGGGTATCTCCCGGTGGACTCGATGATGCCTTTCAAGTGAATTTGGTGGACTACTCGGACAATTTGCCGTTTGAGGGAACAACGGGTGCCATCGCGGAAGTTTTCGTGGATCTACCAACGGTCAACCTGCAGAACGTTACGCGTGAGTTCTACCGAACGCATAACGACGATTTTGATAGTTTAATTCTCTTTACTAATTTTGAATCAAATCTAGACCTAGTAGGAGTTCTGGCTTTTGCTATTAACGTTCAGAATGATGTTTTGGGCATTGGCAACCCAAACAGAGCAGAAATCTTTCCGAAATTTGATCATACCGCCGAGTACGGCAGCCAAGGGAAGCTAAAAAGCTTCCTCACCATGAAAAGCTTGAAGGTGTGGGAGGATGATCCTTTGGAAAATACGTTTGGTCCCGCGACATCTACGCTAAGTGTACTCACTCACGAATTTGGGCATACGTGGATAGCTTTCATCGATCCCCCTGTGTTGCTGACTCAGGATCGGGCACATTGGAATTTTTTCCTACATACGGGTGGATCACTTCTGGGCGGCAATGACATCCAAGATAACGGGGATGGCTCGTTCATTACCTTAGCTCCCAAAAATATTTATAGCCCACTCGATTTATATCTAATGGGTTTACTCGAGACGGAGGATGTGCCTCCGACCTTCTTGGTGACTGACCCCCATGATTTGGATCTTCCACCTCCTTATGATCAACAGACTATAACTTCAGATCGGCTACAGAGCATATATTCCTTGGGGGACGTCGGTTTCCGGGGTGACAAACATGAAGTAGGAATTGAAGATATTATTGCGGTAAACGGGGCACGAATCCCCGATGCTGAATTTTCTCAGAAAGATTTTCGGACTGCGTTTATCCTACTTGCTATGGGTGAGGATGGACCCACTCCTGACGAAATTGATAAGGTGGAGACTGTCAGACTTTATTGGGCGCCCTTCTTTCATCGTGCTGCAAACAACTTAGCAACGATGGTGAGCACCCTTGATGGTACACCCGAAGATGTCAGGCTGCCTAGTGAAGAAGAATCCGATTATGCTTATACACTGCATCTGGATAACGGGTTAAATATCATTTCACCGCCGCTACGTCCAGAGACGCCGCTGACAGCGCGAAGTTTTATGGAGATGGTCGGATCGACGGTTATTATCGCTGCTGATGACGGGGAGTTCATATCTCATACTGACGCAACACCTGGGGATGGCTTCCCGATTGAAGGCGGACGGGGGTATATTGTCAATACGCCGAGAGGCGGTGCGGTCGCATTCACAGGAGCCCCTTGGGACGATTCCGATTCGACGCAAGCTGCAAAGGCAGCAAGCGCACCCTCCGTCAACGGAACGCTTTGGGCATTTGTCGTTGATGGGGTTATGGACGGAGAAGGGTTCCAAGAATCTTACCAAGTTACCGTTGACAATCTCAGAACAGGTAATCGGTTGATGCAAGGATTAGCAGAAGCAGGTGATAGATTTACTTTAGGTTATGCTGATTTGAGTCGAACCCCAGTTGTCCAAGTCGGCGACACGGTGCGTTTGACGCTTACCGATATGGCTTCAGGTAAGCCTATTGGCAAAATAGACCATATCATTACAGCTGATGATATTCGGAAAGCGTATACAACACTTCACCTAACCTTCGATAACATTGCTCCGATGTACACCCAGCTGCTTCAAAATTACCCAAATCCATTCAATCCTGAAACGTGGATCCCCTATCAACTTGCCTCTGATGCGGATGTGTCAATCATCATCTACAATCCGTCAGGTGAACGGATACGCACAATTCCGATAGGCGATCAAGCTGCTGGCTCATATCTTACCAAAGGGCGCGCAGCTTATTGGGATGGTCGCAACGGACGTGGTGAGCTAGTCAGTAGTGGTCTCTATTTCTACCATCTACAAGCTAGCGACTTCACGGATGTCAAGCGGATGATCATCCTAAAATAACGCAGGTTGCCATTAGTAGGCACCATCCGTCGTGCTATCGTAACCTAAGTTACTAGTTGATAAATCAAACGTCAAAAACCGAGTTTTTTATAAGCGAGGCACACGATTGAAGGAAAAATTCAACCTATTTTCCCAAAATCAGACAATATGAATACGAAAAACTCGGTTTTTCTACACTACTAGCAACTTGCGTTATCGTATGTTACGGCATACGGAGTATGCCTATACTTTGGTGCAACTTAAGTTAAAATAGGTTAGCGAATGGAATTGCTACACAATCTCTTCTTCGATTACACCCTACGTACAGTTGCACAGGGTTCTGCCACACTCGGAATCGTCAGCGGTGCCTTGGGGACGTATGCGGTCCTGCGGAAGCAGAGCCTGTTAGGAGACGCAATTTCCCATGCGGCATGGCCCGGTATTGCTCTAGCATTCCTACTTACCGGCAGCAAAGCGCCCCTTGTGCTGGTGTTGGGAGCTGCTGCTGCCGGCTGGATAGGTACACTCTTTGTGATGGGTATTGTCAACACAACCCGTATTAAAGACGATAGCGCCTTGGGATTGGTGCTTTCTGTGTTTTTTGGTTTCGGTCTTGTCCTGCTCACGGCATTCATTCAGAAGATGCCCAACGCCAATCAGGCCGGACTCGACAAATTTCTCTTTGGTCAGGCGGCGGCATTGGTGGAAAGAGACGTCAAAACAATGGCGTCCTTGGGTATTATCGCACTGTTGATAATGATGGTCTTCTGGAAAGATTTCAAACTTCTCAGTTTCGATCCTGACTTCGGAGCCAGTCTCGGTTTTCCTATGCGCTGGCTTGATGTTTTGCTGACGACGCTTATCGTGATTGCCATCGTATTGGGGTTGCAGACCGTCGGTGTGGTACTGATGAGCGCAATGGTTGTCGCACCTGCGGCAGCTGCACGGCAGTGGACAGATCGTCTAGGTATGATGGTTGCTCTTTCCGCTCTGTTTGGTGCAGTTGCCGGCGTGAGTGGCGCACTCATTAGTAGTAGCACAGCACGACTTCCCACCGGTCCAACCATCGTACTCTGTGTCAGCGCGATCGTTTTAGTATCAATGACTCTGGCGCCGAATCGGGGGTTGGTCTGGAATTGGATACGACATCAACGTAACCGCCAACAACTACGAGTCGAAATGGTTTTGGACGACCTCTACGCACTGACCTTGCAGCATGAGGATTTAGAACACCGTCATTCTGTGAGGGTCTTAAATGCGATGAGTGCCGGGCGGGGCGGTGTTAAACGTAGCCTTGAAGAACTAGAGGCTCGTGGCTGGGCACATCGAGTTGGCACAGAATGGGCGCTAACCCCGAAGGGATTGGCTGAAGCAGAACGCTTGGCGGAAATGCGGGGAAATTAGATGAACTTCTCACCACAGATAGAGATTCAAATTATCGCTGCAGTTGTTGCTGTTGCCTGTGCTCTGCCGGGAGTTTTTCTGGTACTTCGCCGTATGGCACTGATGAGCGATGCTATCAGCCATGCAATCCTTCTAGGTATTGTTTTAGCGTTTTTTGTTGTTGAGGATTTAGCATCGCCGTTCCTTATTATTGCAGCTGCGATCACCGGCGTGATTACGGTGGCGCTTGTGGAACTTTTGCACGGTACTGGGCTTGTGCGTGAGGATGCTGCCATCGGGATTGTGTTTCCAGCTCTATTCAGTGGAGGTGTGATTCTCATCTCTCGCTATGCCGGAAGTGTCCATCTAGATACTCATGCTGTGCTGCTGGGAGAATTGGCGTTTGCTTGGATGGAGCGATTGACCGTTTTCGGATACGACTTACCCAAATCGCTTTGGGTGATGGGGAGTATTTTACTAATTAACATCGTTTTCATTACACTGTTTTATAAGGAATTGAAACTGGCGACATTTGATACCGGACTCGCCGCCGCGCTCGGATTTTCACCTGTCCTCGTCCACTACGGTTTGATGAGCTTGGTTTCAGTGACAGCCGTTGGAGCGTTCGATGCGGTAGGATCTATCTTGGTCGTTGCGCTGATGATTGCTCCGCCAGCGACCGCCTACTTGCTGACCGATCGACTCTCCTATATGCTTGGACTGAGCGCGTTAAATGGTATTGCGAGTGCTATCACCGGCTACTGGCTAGCACGTTGGCTCGATGCGTCTATCGCCGGTACTATGGCAACGATGAGTGGTGTTTTCTTCCTTTTGACCTTCCTTCTCGCACCAACCCGCGGTCTAATTGCTATCGCCCGGCGACGGGTGCGTCAACGGTGGCAATTTGCTCAGACAATGCTCACCATACACCTGCTAAACCATGAAGGCTCTCCCGAAGCCCAACAGGAACGTCGCATTGAACACCTAGATGAACATCTTCGCTGGACTCCTTCTTTCGCAGAGCGGGTTGTAAGATATGCAGAAAGGCAGGGCACCATCCAGTCCGATGCAGGTGATTTGATGTTGACTGAGCATGGTCGACAGGTCGCCCGCGAAGGTTTGAGTATGTCTGAGGCAAGCCCCGATCAGAGATCGGAATTCGCAGTTTCGTAGGATATTAAGTCGTTGAAACCAGTACCTTACATCCCTATAAGTGGATTAACATGTGGACTCCCCTCTCAATCCTCTAAATCATTTCCCCAAGCGACTTCTTACATTTCTCGGTCTTATTCCAACCCAATGCCTCTGTATTGCGTTTTTCTTCTTGCTTTATCACAAGCTCCTCGCATACTGGATGCAGACGGCTTCCGTTAACCTAGGAGCGGTCAAATTTCATCGCCATGTGGTTCCTCTCTACGCACTGCCGCAAATCGATCTGAGCATCTGGATACTTCCTGCATTGGTCGTTCTGATAGTATTTCTCCTCCTTTGTTGCCGAATCTTCCTCCAGCAGTCTGCGTCCTCCACTCAGTTATTTGTCATCTCGATTGGCTTTTTTCTCATAATCAGTATCAGCGTTGCCATGATTGACGGCTACCGGGAGGTGGCCGGACGACATTTACCTGCATTTCTTGAACCGTATACGCGGACAAGATACGAATACTACAGCGATGTGCCGAAGGTAGATCGGGTCGGCCTCCTGTCATTCATGCGAGATTACGCCAAACCGGAGTTGTTCTCAACTTTATCGGGGCACGCACAAACCCATCCACCCGGCGGTATACTGTTCCTGTGGATTATCAGCAAGCTCTTTGGATATAATTTGTTGGCTGCATCACTTGGGTCGGTTATCTTCACAAGCCTAACAGTGATACCAATCTACCTGCTTGCAAAAGAGCTATACGGTGAATCAATCGGACGATACGCCCTCGTGCTACTCCTCATTACTCCCAACTTCGTCATGTTCACGGGGACATCGATGGATGGGCCGTTCAGCCTTTTCCCAATCTTGAGCCTCTACCTATTTTACAGAGGGATTTTTTCGGGCCAAGCGAGATTCTACGGATTCTTAACGGGGATCTCACTTGGTTGTGGGCTGCTGATGACATACTCGACAGTGTTCATCGGTCTGTTTTTTAGTGTCGTTATGCTGCTTACCTTAATCGTAGATCGAAGTCGATTCAGACGTACATTAACTTTATTGTTAATCGCCGGTGTTACCTTCATCACATTTTATCTGCTGATATTTCTATTTACAGGGTTCAATCTGATTGAAGCGTTGCAAGCATCAATAAGAAAAGACAGGGCGGCACTGGGAACAGGATACGAGACGATTGGGCGATACTTTCACTTGAGCGTTGGAAATCTGTTTGCTTTTTTTATTGGGGTTGGGATACCGATGACAACTGTATGGCTTCGGCAGGTTGTGCTGGCAATTCAAGACAGACGACATGGCAAGCCAATCGACATCTACATCGTTGGCTACCTAATTTCGTTGCTGGTGATTGCCTTTTCTACGCTTTTCACGATGGAGGTCGAGCGGGTCTGGATCTTTATGGCACCTTTTATTGTTCTCCCTGTAGCGAAACATCTCAGCCGGCGAGGTCTGGCAGATTTCTACTGGGTTGCTGGGCTGTCCTGCTTGCAATTAGTTCTATTTGAGGCGACACTGTATACTTACTGGTGACCATAGCAACCTCGCCCACTTGAAATGGCAAAGCAGATAACTTCAATGACAACTGACCTTGCAATAGCGTAACAAAACAGGTAAAATATCCCAACATCGTAATAATACAATAAAAAATGTCCCGATTAGATCGGGATCAGATGAAGGGAAGGCTATGTCAGACAAAGTTGGAATCGGTCTCATTGGCTGTGGTGGAATGGGATCCCATCATGCGCGAAATCTCGCTGAAATCGAAGGGGCGCATTTACGCGGGTTCGCTGATGTCCGCAGTGAAGCCGCTCAACAGTTGCAGACTGAAGTCGGCTGCGACTACTGCACAACCGATCCACAGGATCTTTTCAACGACGATCTAGTTGACGTTGTGTTAATCTGTACCCATCACGACCTGCATGTACCTCTCGCGATTGAAGCCGCAGAAGCCGGCAAGCAAATCTTTGTTGAAAAGCCGTTGGCACTGACGATCGAAGGGTGCGAACAGATCGAGACAGCGGTAGAACGCGCAAGCGTAAAGTTGATGGCTGGGTTTCAAGCGCGATTTTCGCCCTTCATTGCTAAACTCAAGGAGGTGGTTCCGACGCCTCTTGTGATTGTTGGGCAGCTCGTGGATCCGCGGTGGGGCGATGATAGTTGGGCCAACGATCCGGTCGAAGGTGGCGGCAACGTCCTTTCGCAGGGTTGTCATCTGTTTGATGCGATGTGTTGGCTCGCCGGATCCGAACCGACCACCATTTATGCAGAGGGCGGTAACCTGACCCATCCGAAGATTCCCGAAATCACCGATAGTGTTGTTGCCACGATTCGATTTGCCAACGGCTGCGTGGCGACGGGGTTGGCTGGCAAGGCGTTCTACGAATTGTTCGGCGGAACGAAGACCGCAACGCTCTACGGTTATTATGGTGAACCTGCGATTAAGTTTTGGGGCGTGGAGCCTGCTGATTTCACGATGGAGGATCTACCCTCCGATTATCGCAACGGTAGCGCGGCTCACGGGTATGTCGATGAGATGCAAGCGTTAATTGATTGGGTGGGGAAGGATATAGATCCTGTAAATGCAGCGAAGGTAAAGGATGGGCTGCGAGCGACGAAAATCGGGGTCAAAGCAATTGAGTCAATTCGGACAGGTCAGCCCCAGCATTTTTAAGAGATAACGGCATTTGATGCTTACAAAATAGAGGTTGGATTATATGAAAATTACGAACATTGAGACATTTATTGTGGACGCCGGCTGGCGTCCTTGGACATTTGTCAAAGTTGCAACAGATGAGGGTATCACCGGTTACGGTGAATGCAGCGACGGCAGATCTCCTCACGGAATTGTTGGAACAATTAAGGATTTGGAGCAGGCACTCATCGGTACGGATCCAAGAGCCTTCGAGATGCGGTTCTGGGACATGATTCGGGGCACGCGCCAAAGCCCCGGCGGTATCGCTGCCAAAGCCATCGCCGGAATTGAGTGCG
>JAGWBT010000107.1 GCA_021295755.1 Candidatus Poribacteria bacterium | reverse complement strand
AAATGACGCCTAACACGTTGTGAGGAATCTTCGCCCAGTCCGCTGTCATGCCGTCCGTACTTGTCACTGCGCGTAACGCGACAACGTTTTCGTAGGTTCTCTCATCGCCCATCACGCCGACACTCTTAACCGGCAGAAACACGGTCAACGCCTGCCAGATTTCGTCATATAGTCCCGCTTTTCGTAACTCTGCGATGAAGATTTCATCGGCTTCCCGCAGCATGTCGAGACGTTCTTGCGTGATTGGACCTAAGATACGGACGGCTAAACCGGGACCGGGGAACGGGTGCCGTCCTAGGACCGATTTCGGGATACCTAGTTCTGATCCAACCGCTCGCACTTCATCTTTGAACAGTTCACGAAGCGGTTCAATCAGTTTGAACGGCAAATTTTCAGGAAGTCCACCGACGTTATGGTGTGTCTTAATCGTCGCCGATGGTCCCTTGACAGACACACTCTCAATTACATCGGGATAGAGTGTGCCTTGTGCTAGGAAGTCGATCTGTCCAATTTGCGTTAACCCTTCTTTGAAAACTTCGATGAACTGATTGCCAATGATTTTGCGCTTCTGCTCCGGGCTTTCAACGCCCGAAAGATATTCGAGAAACCGTTCGGCAGCATCAACGTAATAGACATCAATGCCAAGTTCCCGAAAAGTTGACAACACCTGATCCGCTTCATTTTTCCGCAACAAGCCGTTATTGACGAAAACGCAGGCAAGTGCGTCCCCGATGGCACGTTTAAGTAGCGTTGCAAGGACCGTCGAGTCGACACCACCACTTACAGCACATAGCACGCGAGCACCATCTGTTTCAGCACGAATCTTCTCTGTTGCCTCCGCGATGAAGGACTGCATCGTCCATTCATCGCTACATTCACAGACTTCATAGACAAAATTGGCGAGCAGTAAGTTATCGTCTTGTGTGTGGATAACCTCCGGATGGAATTGCAGACCATAGATGTCCCGATCCAGATCCGCTATCACTGCAATGGGAGAATTGTGGGTGTGCGCGACAGGGTGAAATCCGTCGGGTAAAACATCAATTCGGTCGCCGTGACTCATCCAGACATCTACCGTCTTTGGCAAATCTGCAAACAACGGAATTGGCAGATCTACGGTCAGTTCTGCTGAACCAAATTCGCGTTCAACGGCTGGGTGCACTTTGCCGCCGGCGGAGAGGTGTGCAATAAGCTGCATACCGTAACAGATACCAAGAATCGGCACACCGAGCGTTAAAATCTTCGGATCGAGCAGGGGTGCGTCTGTTGCATAAACACTTGCAGGACCACCAGATAAAATGATACCTTTCGGTTGTATAGCTGCTAGTTGATTTAGCGGAATGTTGTAGGGGTGGATTTCACAATACACCTTGTGTTCGCGGACTCGCCGCGCGATCAGCTGTGTATACTGCGAACCGAAATCTAAAACAACTATGATTTCACGTTTCATTATACCTAACCTTCTTATCTATTAGTCGTAAATTTATTCTATCATAGATTAACAGGTCAGTCAATTAAGCATTTGCAAAAATCGCTTGGCTTTAGTTATTCTATGTGTTATAATAGAGCGATCTAAGGACTATATGTTTAGCACTTATGTGCTAGTTGGTATTAACTTATCAAAAATTCTAATGGCATACACATTACCCGACCTGCCGTATGCTCACAACGCTTTAGAACCGCATATTGACGAGCAAACAATGCAGATTCATCACGGAAAACACCATCAGGCTTACATCACCAATGTTAATACCGCGCTTGAAGGGCTCGACGATCTGGCAGCGCTGTCGGTCGAAGACTTGCTGCGCAACATTGATCAAGTGCCCGAAGACAAACGGCAAGCCGTTATCAATAATGGCGGTGGACATGCCAATCACTCACTCTTCTGGACCATAATGAGTCCCAACGGTGGTGGTACCCCCACACCGGAAGTTGCGGCTGCAATTGAATCTGCTTGTGGATCGCTTGAGGCTGCCAAGGAAGAATTTACAACCGCCGCGACAACCCGTTTCGGATCCGGTTGGGCATGGGTTGTTGTTGATGAAACCGGCAATATACAAATCTACTCGACAGCTAACCAAGATAGTCCCATCATGCAGGGACATACACCGATACTAGGTCTTGATGTTTGGGAACACGCGTACTATCTAAAATATCAGAACCTGCGTCCCGCTTATATCGAAGCTTGGGCGAACGTTATCAATTGGGAAGAGGTCGCCAGACGTTACGCCGCTGCAAGAGGCTAAGGCGACGATTGCAAGTGAGCTAGCGTGCCTTCAGATGCTTCACTCAAGGCACGCTACATCTTTAAATATATATAACCAATCCTGTCCAAAATTGAATATGCAAAAGCGATGAAGGGGAGGAGTAAGTCGAACGGTCTTGACAGAGCGGGAAATCCACTGGCTGAGAGATGTCCCCAAGTTACCCCGACTGAAGGTCGCCCTGGAGCTGCCAGCCTGAAAACGCTCCCGATAAATCGGGATTCAAAGCAACAAGTAGGGTTAGCCGATCTGATGCACGTTACGCATACCAATGAGTGCCCTTTTACACAGTATTTGATCGACAAAAGGGAATCGGAGTGGTACCACGGTAAGGACTTTAGAGGAAGCCCTTCTCGTCTCCAAGTATGTCCTCGAAAGAAAGTTGTCCCTTGAAATCTTCAATCGGGTAACTTCTACGGAGGGTTGGAACGGGAGGGCTTTTTTATTGGACTCATTCGTCATAAATTGTGATGAGGTTTTCCTGATTAAACTTAAAAGGAGAGTACTATGGAACTATCAGGAGCAAAAATACTGATTGAAAGTCTCAAACAGGAAGGCGTGGAGTATATTTTTGGTGTCAACGGCGGCGCAGCGATGCCAATCTTTGACGCCCTCTACGATCATCCTGATGTTAAGCTGATCATGATGCGACACGAACAAGGTGCGTCACATGCCGCTGATGGCTACGCACGAGCAACAGGTAAGGTTGGCGTTACGCTTGCTACTTCCGGTCCCGGTGCAACAAACCTAGTGACCGGTATCGCAACCGCCTATATGGATTCAATTCCGATGGTAGCAATCACGGGGCAGGTTTTTACCCATCTGATGGGAAACGATGCATTCCAAGAGTGTGATGTGATTGGCGTGACGCGCCCGGTCTGCAAGCACAGCTACTTAATCAAAAGTGGTGATGAAGTTGCCGATGTCATAGCAGAAGCGTTCCATATCGCTAGCACAGGCCGCCCTGGTCCCGTCGTCGTTGATTTCGCTAAAGATGCGCAGATCCACGAATCGTTGTTCCGCTATCCAGAGAAGATCAATATCCGCAGCTACAAACCGAAGGTAGAGGGACACCCACGCCAGATCGCAAAAGCGGTTGAGTTGATTCACAACGCCGAGCGTCCAATACTCTACGCGGGCGGGGGTGTAACGCTTTCCAACGCCTCTGAAGAACTGCGTGAGCTAGCAATAAAAACGGGCATTCCGATTACCGTAACTCTGATGGGCTTGGGTGCATTTCCTGAGACCCATCCGCTGGCAATGGAGATGCCCGGTATGCACGGTTCCTGCTGCGCTAACTATGCGTTTACCGATTCCGATCTGGTCATTGCAGTCGGTGCTCGATTCGATGACCGTGTTACGGGAGACTTGACGAAATTTGCACCGAACGCGAAGAAGATCCATATTGACATTGATGCTTCCTGTATTGGCAAGAATGTTCCTATTGATGTGCCGATTGTGGGTGATGCCAAGCGCGTATTGGCGGACATGAACAAACTGGTACATCGCGTGGATATTGAACCGTGGATGCGCCAAATTAATGAGTGGAAAGAGCAATATCCCTTTGAGTATGAACAAAACGGTGATAACATTATGCCGCAGTATGTAATCGAGCAGATCTACGACCTTTACTCAGACGCGATAGTCGTTGGAGATGTCGGACAGCATCAGATGTGGGCGGCACAATATTTCAAATTCACCGAACCACGTCAATGGTTAAATTCCGGTGGACTCGGCACTATGGGGTTCAGCTTGCCCGCAGCGATCGGCGCACAACTCGGTTGTCCTGACAAAACGGTTGTCAACATCAATGGCGACGGTTCCTACATCATGACAATACAAGAACTTGTCCCTGCCATAACGATGAAGCTCCCGCTCAAGATCTTCATTATCAACAATATGTATCTCGGCATGGTTCGGCAGTGGCAGGAACTCTTCCACCAGAAACGCTATGCCGCTGTTGACTATCACGATAACCCCGATTTCGCACTGCTTGCGGAGGCATTTGGGGCAACAGGAATCCGTGTGGAGCGAATTGAAGATGTCCGTCCGGCATTGGAGAAAGCAAAAGGCATCGACGATGGTCCTGTTGTCATTGACTTTATCGTTGATGAGGAGGAAAATGTGTTCCCAATGGTTCCTGCGGGTGCGGGACTTGGCGACGTGATACGAGGTTTGGCATAATGACTGAACAACGACACATATTTTCCGTGCTTGTCGAAAATCGATTTGGGGTCCTCGCACGAATTGCGGGGTTGTTCAGTGGGCGTGGGTTTAACATTGACAGCCTCAATGTCGCTGAAACCGATGATCCCGACGTTTCACACATGACAATTGTTACACATGGGGACGCGCAGATCATTGAGCAGATTTATAAGCACCTGAACAAACTAATTGATGTAATCAAGGTGACAGATCTCACCGTTGAAAACCACGTCGAGCGGGAGATTGTACTGATTAAGGTCTACGCCGAGCCGCAGCGGCGCGGGGAAATCCTCCAAATTGTGGAGATCTTCCGCGCCCACACGGTTGATGTCGGTCCTGACTCTTTAATCATCGAAGTGACTGGCGACGAAGGGAAGTTGAAAGCAGCGATTGATCTGCTCCGTCCTTACGGTATTCAAGAACTTGCCCGCACCGGTAAAATTGCTATCATGCGTGGCATCGCAAAGTGAGGCACTGATATTGCGTTTTCACGTTTCACATATAAGGAGTATTCATGGCAACAATTTATTACGATAGTGATGCAGATTTTGATTTACTCAAAGAACGGACTGTTGCTGTCATCGGCTATGGTAGCCAAGGACGCGCACAGGCGTTGAATCTCAAGGACAGCGGCGCAAATGTTGTCCTCGGGCTGCGACCCGGCAGCCGTTCCCAACCGGCAGCAGAATCAGAAGGATTGACCGTCAAAAGTATCGACGAAGCCGCTGCTGAAGCAGATATTGTCCAGATTCTCATCCCGGATGAACAACATGGAGCAGTATATCGAAATCAGATTGAGCCGAATCTACAGGCAGGCAACATGGTGATGGTTTCGCACGGTTTCAGCATCCATTTCGGTCAGATCGTTCCAGACAATGACATTGACGTGGCGATGATTGCACCGAAGGGACCAGGACTACTCGTGCGACAGGTTTTTGAGGAAGGCGGCGGTGTGCCGTGCCTTATTGCTATCCAACAGGATGTGACGGGACATGCCAGAGACCTCGCACTCGCTTATGCGAGGGGGATTGGCGGCACGCGGGCTGGTGTCATTGAGACAACCTTCCGTGAAGAGACGGAAACCGATCTCTTCGGCGAACAAGCAGTGCTTTGTGGCGGGACTACCGCCCTGATCAAAGCTGCTTTCGATACCCTCGTCGAGGCTGGTTACCAACCTGAAATGGCGTTTTTTGAGTGCTTGCATGAGTTGAAGCTGATTGTTGATCTGATCTACACAGGCGGACTTAGCAAAATGCGCAATGATGTCAGCAACACGGCAGAATTCGGCGATCTCACCCGCGGTCCTCGTGTTATTGATGAGGGGGTCCGAGAGCGTATGCGAACAATTCTTAAAGAGGTACAGAACGGGGAATTTGCACGAGAATGGGTACTAGAAAATCAAGCGAACCAACCTGTACTACAAGCCCTCCGTCGCCGAGAGTCAGAGCTACAGATCGAAGAGGTCGGTAAAGATCTGCGGAGCATGATGAGTTGGCTTGAGGAGTAAAAGTTACACTCAGAATAGTATATTTTCATAAAAGTCGTCACTCCGGTTGCAACCATACTGCCGAAGTGACGATTTTTTGTTTCGGTCTTGCAAAGGTCATTTTTCTTTATGGACACAATCGAGAAAGAGGTCGAGCAGCACGAGAAGCGCAATCTCGTCGTGTTTGCGGCTAACCAAATCTTTATGCGGCTCGGCTGGATTTTCAAGACTGAATCGGTGGTGATGCCGGGGTTTCTGGATGTCTACACGTTATCGGGGTTTATCCGGGGACTCCTGCCCCTCATCTCTCGAATTGGGCAAAGTATACCTCAGATTCTTATCGCACACCGTGTGGCGAAAATGCCAAGAAAACGGATGGTGTTTATACTTTCCGCCTTCGGTATCACCTTCCCTTGGCTAATATTGGCATTAACCCTTGAAGTTGGAAGTTGGTCAAACAACACAATCGTAGCGATTTTTCTGACGCTGTATGGCTTGCACTGGTTGACCTACGGCAGCAATGTCCTAGCGCACGGCACACTACAGGGAAAACTGATCCGCCCTAGAAGACGAGGACGTCTATTGGCTTATGCCAGTCTCATCGGCTGCACGCTTGCAATCATTATCGTCTGGCTTGTGATGCCACGTTGGGTTCGCGGCGACACTGCCAATTATGCTTGGATATTTGGGATGACGGGGATGTTCTTTGGCTTTGCCGCGTGCTCCAGTCTGTTTTTCCGTGAGCCTCCTGATGACCATTCCACGCAAACCGTGCCTTTTCTTAAATATCTTAGTTCAGGGCTGATGCTGCTGCGATATGACCGAAATTTTCGTATATTCGCGATTGTCCTGATGTTGTTCTATACAGGTTGGCCCATTTTTCCGCACTATACTGTTTTTGGAAAACGAACGTTAGGATTAGTGTCGAGAAATTTTGTGACGCTGTTGATTGCGCAAAACACGGTCAGTGGACTCGGTGCCTTGGTGATGGGGAATATCGCAGATCGGCACGGCAATCGGATTGTGATGCGTGTGCTAATCTTTGTCGCTGCGTGTGTTCCCCTACTAGCGGTTGGTCTGAGCCGTCTGCCGATGGGAGCACACTGGTACTGGCTTGTGTATGCCTGTTTGGGATTTACACCCGTATCGGGTCGTATCCTTACAAACTACACACTTGAGATTTCTCCGCAGGAAAAACACCCGCAGTACTTGGGATTGCTGAGTGTTCTTCAGACGGTGCCGTTGCTGGGGTCGCCGGTGGTTGGTCTGTTGATTGATCGATTCTCTTTTGAATCGGTGTTTATCTCGTGTTCCGTCTTAGTCTTTTGTAGCGTCCTACTGACCTTCCGGTTGGTAGAGCCTCGATTTAGCCGTTCTGTTTAATTAGCAGAGACAGAATCACCCTGATGTAATCATGTCATAGGAGTGTAATTATGCCCGACGAACTGATGACCACCTTTGAAAAACTCTGGGTTGCCCTTCGCGCTTCGTGGTGTGCCAATCACGACTTCAATGGCGCGCTGGGGTTTAGCCATGACCGCGCAGCGATGGACTTCTTCCATCGCGTTGTACAGGTAAATGTGGACGATGCTCAAGTAGATAGATTGATTGACGACGCACTTCGTCTGTTTCAAGAGAAAAAATACGACTGCATGTTCACCCTTTCGCCGCTAGATCGCCCCGCTGACCTTGATAAGCGACTGGAGAGGCGTGGTTTCACAGAGGGTATGTTGGCATCGGCAATGGTTTATGACCCACCCACTGCACCGCCGCCCGCCGAAACTGTTGCGGAAATTGATGTTTCACCCGATAGCGAATATAACCTTTGGGCGGATGTCATGTGCCGTGGGTTCGGTCATGACCAGACGATGGGAGAGGTCGGACGTTCCGTACTAGTCGTGCCCGAAGTGCGCCGCTATCTAGCGCGTGTGGACGGTGCACCGGCGGGCACGACGCTGGTCTACTCGCAATTCGGTATGGGCTACGTCGATCATGTCGCAACGCTGCCGGAACATCGCCGCAAAGGAATCGCTTCTGCTATGATCGCACGAGCGGTTGCAGATTCACAAGCGATGGGTAACCGTTGGACAACGCTGGAGACGACAACAGGCAGTAACGCCGAGCGGATATACCAACGACAGGGATTCCGCATCGCCTATCATCGACGGCGCTATATCATGCCTTATGAGTGAGGGTAAAATATAGAGGTACTAGCGAAAACATTTAGCAAATCATCAAGGATTATTTCGATAAAATTGGAGCAAAATTGAAGAAATTTATGGCAAAGTGAGAGGTCAACATGAACACGTATAGTGGTAGTAACTTTGATGATTTTCTCGCCGAGGAGGGCATCCTTGAGGAGGTATCAGAAAGCGCACAAAAACGGTTGCTTGCTCTGGAAATTGAGGATATCATGAACGCCACGAGCCAAAGTAAAAATGAAAATTGAATCGGGCAACTTAACTTTTTCAATGAGACGGAACTCCGTTCGTTTTAAGTTCTTTATAAGGACCGGTGTTTCGTCTCTACTCAAGAGGAGTTCACAACATGGCACTGCAAGCGTGGATACGCATTGGTCAACCCCTCGAACCGGTGATGAACGATTATGAACGGATCTTTGATGCGTGGGAAGCTGGCGGAATCAAAGGCTTTGTTTTTGGGCGCACACTTTTTGCGGATGCAGAGGGTCAGTTTACCATTCCCGCTTTTCCTTCCAACCCGCAAGCCTATCGCAATCGCGGGCTAGAGCCAAATGTTCGCAACACAGAAACCGATTCCACCAAAGAGAAACTGCTTCATGCGATGCTCGATAACGCCAAGTCGCGCGGTTGGGAGATTTTTATTTTTGCTCCCGGTAGTGGAGCAACTGGTGCGAAACCACTTCCACTAGAGGAGGATCCCTACGGCGCGATCGCCATGGCAGCAATCTGGGATGAAACATTCGGTAGCTTTCCACAGGTTGATGGCGGCATCATGGATGGCTGGACTGAATCCGCTTATGAGCTGGAATGGCATCACGGCAATGCCGTATTTGCCGATATTCCCGAATCAACCAAAGCCCAAGCCGCTATCAGAGGATATGATCCAGACAGACTTGAACGCGGCAGGCACCATCTCCATGAGCGTTTTCGCAATCTTACCCCCGCCGAAGTCCGCTATTACGGTGCCTACGGCGTGCTGTCGGAGATGAACCTCTTCGATATCAATGAGGATGCGGTTTACTGGCTCCGCTGGCGACGCGAGGATGGGATTAAAACAGGGGAGGCATTTCGGCATGAACTGGACAAATCCCCGCGCAAGTTGTTATTGGGGAATGGTCCCCGTTCAGCCGTATTTTCTGGAATGACTGCGCTCGATTTCCACGCTTGGGATAAGATCGTAGATGTGCTGCTCGTCAAACACTACTTCTGGCATCGCGGCTTCGACGGAATGTACGGCACCGTCGCCCGTTGGATAGGACAGATTCAAGAATGGAATCCCCGCCTGACCGAACAGGATTGCTTTACAGTGGTAAAAGCGTGGCTGGGTATAGATTTGCCAGAGGTAAACTCTCTATCGGACATGGATTTGGGATTTCCCCAAGCCTTCTTCGATCAAATCGTAACGACTGAAACCGAACGGGCTCTTGCCGCGGTCAGTGAACCAGAGAAGGTTGTCCCTTGGGTGGACACAGGGCGGATGCCGCACGGCGGGGATCCAATGACCGCCGGAGATCTGCATCGTATCCTCACAGCCTCGGAGGAAGTGGGGTTGAAGCGTTTCCTTTTTCATAATCATGCACACCTCACATCGGCGGAGTGGTGCGTGATTTCTCGGCTATGTGGACACCCTTGGGATGAAGATCCCGACGGGTATTGGCCCCCCGCAACACCGAAACCATCGAGCTACTGATTGATTGGAGAGGAGGTTCACTATGGCTAGCTTAACGCTTCCTGTGCGTTGGTACAGTAATGAAACTCAACACGGCGAATTGGAACTTGAATTGAATCGAACCGCTTTCATGATTGTGGATAGCGATTGTGGCACCGGAAATCGATATGTGGAAGATGGGATTGCGCCGGCGTTGGCTGCGGCACGCACGGCAGGCATGAGGGTTGTTTTTATTCACAATGACTTCTCCCTTGTTGATGAACCGGGCAGCATCAAACGAGAGATCCACGGTACACGCTGGGGTGATCCCCTTGCTGAAACAAGACAATCGCCTGCATCAAGGATACCCTATAAACCGAACTATTCCCCGTCGATTCAGCCGTTGCCGCATGAGCCGGACTTTCCCAAACGTGAGTGGTCGGGATTCTATGAAACGCATGTCGATTACCATTTGCGGTGTTACGACATCAAGAATCTAGTCGCGGTTGGGTTCAGCCAGCGTGCCTGTCTATACCAAACCCTCGCCGGCGCAGTCGAGCATAATTATCGGGTCGTCATGCTGCGGGATTGCACGCATTCCGCCGAGTATCCCGATACAATCGATCCAAGCTTACCAGAGGGAGGCTGGCTGCGGAAGATCATGTTGCGTAATTTTGAACATATTATTGGGTATACCTCGACCTCATCGGAGTTTGTCACAGCGTGTAAATCGCTTTGAGCCGCAATGCAATGGGAGCGTCAAAAATCTGACTCACGCATGTGCCATCAATCGTCCAACATGAGCAACGACCGATTCGGACAGCCCTTTAAGGTCATAGCCACCCTCTAGTGCTGAGATCAATCGTCCCTCACAAGTTTCTGCCGCAATTTCGCAAAGGATATCGGTCAGACTCGCAAAACCGTCTGCGGTCATATTGATCGCCGCTAGAGGATCCAAACGGTGTGCGTCAAACCCAGCCGAGATTATTAGAAAATCGGGAGAAAAGTCGAGGAGCGCCGGCTTAAGGGTGTTTTGGAAGGCTTCGATGTAATCACTGGGTTCACTACCCGGACGCATCGGTATGTTCAGAGTTGTGCCAACAGCGCCCTCCGTACCGGTCTCGTTTGCCATACCGGTGCCGGGATAAAGAGGCACCTGATGAGCGGAGAAAAAGAAGACGGAGGGGTCATCATAAAAGATATCCTGTGTCCCGTTGCCGTGATGGACATCCCAGTCAATAATTGCGACACCCCCCACCCCATGTTCACGCTGTAGGTATCGTGCCGCAATTGCAACGTTGTTGAACAGACAGAAGCCCATTGAACGGCTCGGAGTTGCGTGATGTCCGGGCGGACGGACAAGGGCGAAGGCATTACTCACACTGCCCGCCATGACTGCATCTGCTATCCTCAACACCCCTCCGGTGGAAAGACGCGCAATGTCATAAGATGCGGGCGAGGTCGGTGTGTCATAATCGAGAGGGATGCTATCTTCACAGTGCCGCTTGACTCGATCAATATGTTCTTGAGCGTGCGCATAACAGATCTGTTCAATCGTTACAGAAGTGGCTTCGATCTGGTGCAAATCCTCCCAAAAATCAGAGGCTTGCAGCGCCTCGATGCTCGCCTGTAGACGTGCCGGACGTTCGGGATTCTGCATTCCAGTATCGTGGTTGAGATAATCAGCGTGATATACAAAACCAGTCTTTTTCTGAGAAGTCATAGTTCTTTCCAAGTTAAGCGTGGGTATTCACTTCAATATTTCAAATTGTAGTTTATTTCAAAACATTCCGCAACTGTTTTCTGAACTTGACACCTCCTTGCGCTTCTGCTATCCTATTCCAATTGCTTTCAAAATTTTATTTATAGTAAACCCAAGAAATAAAGGGACATTTTTTTAGAAATATGTTATCCTGTTGCCATTATGGCATATTCATCAGATTTACGCACACGCGTCCTGCAATTCATAGAAAATGGTGGCAGTAAAACAGAAGCGGCAAAACGGTTCAAAGTCGGTCGAACTGCGATTTACCGATGGCTCAATGCCTCAGACCCACTCACGCCGGGAAAACCGGGTCCCCGAAAACCGAGACTGCTTGACCCCGTCGCATTATCTGAACATGTCAAGCTACACCCCGACCAAACCCTTAAACAACGCGCTCAACACTTTGGGGTGTCACCGGCCTGTGTTGCCTATGGGCTCAAAAGACTTGGCTACACGCGGAAAAAAAACGATTGGATATAAGGAGCAATGTCCAGAAAAACGTAAAGCCTATCAGGAGCAACTCGCAACGGTAAAAGCATCAGGCAAAACGCTGATTTACCTCGACGAGACCGGTTTTGCAGATGAAACCTTTAGAAGTTATGGCTATGCCCTACGGGGACAATGTGTCCACGGATTGATACCGAGCCAAAAAAACCGCACCATGACTTTGATAGTGGCGCAACTGAATAATAAGTTGATTGCCCCAAAGTTAATAGCGGGCAGTTGTAATGCACA
>JAGWBT010000106.1 GCA_021295755.1 Candidatus Poribacteria bacterium | reverse complement strand
AAGAAGGGTTGTTGAGCGGCGATAACTGGACGCTCTCAAAGGCGGTTGCAATTATGCTCGCCAGAGGAGTTTCCGAAACGGATGTACTGAACCGACTGGTCCGTCATGCGGGACGACACTATGTCACCGAACTTGACGCGAACGAAGGAGGATGGCAACTCGCTTATCTGACCAACGGTGTGAGGGTTGCCAAGCAGTATGAACCAGAAGATCGGCTCATCCCACGGACGGGCGGGCGATCGTCCGGCTATCGACCCTCTGCCCGGAGAGATTACGTGGGAGAAACTAGAGCGATGGATTCGCGTCTTCTCCGTCGACCGAGAATGGGAGGGTATAGAAAAGTGCCTCATCACCGCGCGGCGACTCGGCGACCATGACGATAAAATCCTCCCGCTAGCGTATGAATGCGTTGTCGAACCGTTTTTCTTGGGACATAACGAAAGCCTACTCTACATCGGCTATCTCGCCGAGTTGCTTGAACAGTTCGGTTGGGACGTGGCCGAGGAGCTAGTTTGTAATCTCACAGCGAAAATACTTGGTCGGGGACGCGGCGCGCCGGACGAAATTCGGCGGGAGGGAATCGCCAAGTTGGAATCGCTAGAGGACTTTATCGCCGATTTAGCCGCCAACCCGTCTACCCAAACAGCCGATTTTGACGAAGACGCTTTCGTCGCAGGCATTGTCAGCGGTGACCTCGACGACACATTCGATACTGTCACCAAGGCATTAAAAGCCGGCGTTGAGATAAACCGCATCGTTTCGACGATGGTGCTTCTGGGAGCGGATCGGATGGCACGCACCCCCGCAAGTATGAGTCCGGGCTGGTGGGAATTGGGCCGAGAGATTTCCCTCGCTTCTTCAATCCGAACGGCATTGCGATTCGCCGGTTTTCAGGTTGCTGCCAAAGCACTCTATCACGTAGCGTGGCAATTCTTCAGTGACCGTTGGCTCAACATCAGGCAGACGCCGCTCAGCACACTGAGAAGTACGACTCCATCGGAGGCACCAAACGAAGATGAGGCCATTGAGGCTGTTATCAACGCTATCGAAACGATTCAGATCCAGGAGATTGGGCGGATAACGCGGCAATATCTCAACAGTGACTTCTCCGATGACCGCCTATTGTCCGAACTGGGACAAAGCATCCTTAAAGACGACAACGGCTGGGATATCCTCAATACGTTGCGAACCACGTTTGATGAATGGCAGTTGTGCCAAGGACATCCCGCTCGAAATCAGTTGCTCGTTGGCCTGGCACGTTGGACAACCGATGTGCGTAAAAACACCAACAGCGATTCCGCTGCGAGAACAGCACAGCGATTCGCACGCGGAGAAACAGCGGTTGACCTGTATGAACAATAAAGAGCCTAGATTGAGGTGCGCTATGCCCCGTCAAATAGCGCATTTCAATCCCAGAAGAAAAGTTACCTGCTATCTGGTGGTGGTTGTTTTATTGCTCAATCCTGTTTCAAGCGCACACAGCATCAGTGTGAAAACACAGGGAAAATTGGCGCTCGTAGCAATTCTAGGCAGCGTTGCAATCCTGACAAAATACCTCGTTGAACGCGATCAAAAGACTGTCGAGGCACTTCATGCCAAGCTCGGCCCCCCGGAGTGCGTCACTAGGTCCGAGCGTGGCTTTGATAAATGGCGAATCGAATGGTATGGAAACCAACGATATGTATTCCGAAACAACGTCTTGCAGAAAGAGACCGACAAAACACCCGCTGAGATTTCTGAAGCCTTTTAAGTCGTTCAAAAGCTGGATATGGCTCTTTCCAATCTGTATTCTCATCTTGATCCTCGTTGGCTGCGATACCGATCCAACCCCAACGTCTGCAATACGGCATACCGTAGAAATCAACGAACTAAATCTGACAAGTCAAACGCTAGAAGCGGGTAGCACCACAACGATTACCGCCACGTTTGATTATTCAGGCGATGAAGCAGATCTAATTTTTAGATGGGAGGCAAGCAGTGGACAGATCATTGGCGAAACATCAAGCGTGACATACGTTGCGTCAGACACACCCGGCACACATACAATCACGCTACAATTGACCGACGGATTCGCACTAGCTGAACACGTCATCACAGTTGAAGTACTTGCACAACAGTCACTCTTGATAGATACTGATACCTATTGGGCAGCTGAAGGCGAAACGCTTATGTTGAAATATCAAACCCGTGATACTGCAATATGATATTGTTCAGGATGCAGCCAAAACCGGCGCGTTTCTGAATGTTAACGTCAATGGAGTTGTGCTTGTCGAAGAAGAGGCAATCGGAGAGGTAAATCCCCCTGATAGAATAATAATAACAGGAGAAGTTGACGCGAGCCGAATCATCACAGAGCCGGCACGGTATGACGTAACACTGACTTTGGTCGTTGTCAACGCTATCGAGCGTGGTTGGTTTCGGAGCAGAAGGATCAGCCGTTCAACTCTGATGGGATAGGCAATATCACTGCAATATCTTTTAATCCGCTAAGGCAGCACCAAAACCTTCACCGAACCGTGTGTGTCCCGTCCAGCCGCCACAGCAAACGCCTCCCTAATCTCATCGAGAGGAAAACGATGCGTAATCAACGGTGCGGGGTCAAGTTTGCCCGCTCCCATCAGGTTTAAGGCAATCTGGAACTCCTTCTCCCCCTCACGTCGTCCATAACAGAAAGCCCATGTCACCGTCAGCTCACGGCTACGGGCGTACCGGGCATCTAACGAAAAAGGGGCAACATGACCACCCACCATGCAGATCCTCCCGCGCTTGGCAGCAATTTCAGTTGCCTGCATCAACGTGTTGGATCGACCACCCACCGCTTCAAAGACAACGGTCGCACCCCGACCCTTGGTCCATGCCTTGACCTCCTCGACCGGATCGGTGGTATCAACATTTATCGGAATCGCACCAAGCATCTGCTTTGCAATCTGCAAGGGACCGTCCGGCTTGCCCAAAATGGCAACCGATTCTGCACCCGCCAAATCTGCCATCTGAGCAATGGTCAGCCCGATAGGTCCGCTCCCAATCACTGCAACCTGATCGCCGGGGCTAACCGGAATCATTGACAACGCATGGACAGCCACAGCGTAAACCTCAGCTAACGCACCGGCTTCAAAAGATACATTGTCAGGGAGGCTGTAAACGTTATCCTTAGGCGCTACCATATACTCGGCGAATCCGCCGCCGCGTGCCGTCCCGCCTATATGGACTAACTTGGAGCAGATGTTATAGTTGCCGCTGAGGCATTCTGGACATTCGTTGCAAGGGATAGTTGGTTCAACGGCAACGCGGGCACCCACCTTATGTTTGACATCTCCCGATCCTAGTGCCATGACTTCACCCGTCAATTCATGGCCCGCAGTTCGGGGTGCAAGCGACTTTGGGGGAGTCGCATGGTAGCCGTGTAAATCGCTACCGCAGATCCCTGTTGCTTCCACCTGAACCAACACTTCGCCCGGTCCCGGCATTGGATCCGGTAGCGTCTCAAGTCGTATATCTTCCCCACCATAAAATCGTGCGGCTTTCATTGTATCCTCCGGAAATCAATTTATTGTCGTAAAAATGAATTTACCACAACTGGAAAACTTTACCAACTCTCTTGGCAGATTTAGCACCATGAGTTATTTAGTCAAAGATTTCCGCAACCGAACACTGAAAACCTTCAATGACATTTTCTCCGGTGAGATGATCATTGATAGTAAGGGTTTTAATGTCACTTGGCGAACGATAAACAGTGACCGTTTTCAAAACAGGTTCAACGACCCAAACCATGTGGGCACCGGCGTCGAGATATTCCGACACCTTTTCTTGAATTTCGTAGGTTTTATCAGTTGGCGAAACGACTTCGATGGCAAGGTCCGGCGGGATGGGACTGGCTTGACGTCTGTTTTCGGGGAGCCGATCCTGTGAAATAAACGCTACATCCGGTTTACGTCCACCTTGCCCGACTTGGAACGTAGTTTCTGCTGTGTAAATTCGGCCCAATTGATGCTGACGTATGTAGGTCCCTAGTAAAATAACGAGATTAGAGCTCACTTCCCCATGTTCCATCGTTGGATCGCCCATCGATACAAGTTCTCCCTTTATGTACTCATAAGATTCGTAGTCGTTTGCCAAGAATTCTTCGAGGGTAACGGATTTTGCATTCATAGTTGGGCCTCCCTCAACTGTGACTTAATTTTTACCACATTATATCACCAAATTCCAAGGTAAACAAGAAATGTATGAGGGCAATCCCACGTGAAAATGCTTGACAGGCACAGCAGGATTGAATAAAATCCCAACAACTCCACTCTAGCAACATATTCCTGGACCAACGAGGGACACAATGGATCCAACAAAATCGAACCTCTATGTATACGTTTCTATCGCAGGTGAAAACAAAATTTCCATCTTCAAGATGTCTCCTGAAACAGCCGCACTTACTGCCCACGGAGAAGTCACAGTCTACAGCGCGCCTAGCATACTCGCCGTCCATCCGACGCGAGATGTTCTTTACGCTGCAATTCGAGCCACCGGAGACATCATCAGTTTCCGGGCTGACCGGAACACAGGCCAACTTGAACTGATGGACACAAAGGTGACAGGTTGGGAGGACCCAGCATACCTTGAGATAGATAAGACGGGAAACTTTTTGCTGACGCCCTACTACGTTCCCGGCAAGGTAACTGTCTACCCAATTCGAGAAGATGGAACGCTGCAAGCTGAACCGAGCGATACACACTCGACCGGTGAACACGCACACGGAGTCGCTATCGATTCATCAAACAGATTCGTATTCGTCTCCCACACATGTCCTACCAATTCGATCTTTCAATTCCAGTTTGATCCTAGTACTGGAACCCTCTCACCCAACGCAACACCCCAAGTTATCCCTGAAGGCGAAGATGGTCCTCGTCACATCTGCTTCCATCCAAGCCAACCCTTCGTCTACGCTGACAACGAACAGGGTAGCAGCGTAACTGCATATAAATTCAACGCCTCCGATGGCACACTTACTGCCCTCCAAACACTCTCAACGCTGCCCACAGGTTACAATGGCAGCAATTCCTGTGCCCGTTTGGAAATGCATCCGTCCGGAAAATTTTTGTACGCTGCGAATCGTGGTCATGATAGCATTGCCGGTTATGCTGTCAATTCCGACGGCTCATTGAACTCCATCGGCTATTTCCCCACAGAAAAGACCCCACGTTCCTTCAAGATCGACCCGAACGGCAAATTTATGGTTAGTGCAGGTCAGTCTGCTGACAGACTCATTTCGTATCGGATTGATGCCGATGGAGGTTACCTCTATCCTTTGGAAATCTACGATGTTGGTAAGGAACCGTGGTGGGTACTTATCGTACAAGGGGTAGGTTAGCCGTCAAACCGTTTGCTACGACCAAATCTTAAGCACATCGGGCGGGGTGCACCGGTACTAAAGTGGGATGCGCGGAGAGTGGATTCAGAACAGGGCCGCTTCGCGCAATTGATGGTAGCGATCTTCAATCTCAGCTCGTGTCAACCGACGCTGACGGTTCAGGCTAAAATCCTCAACATTAAAAGAAGCGATAACCGTTCCGTAGATAATCGCGTTGCGGATCGCGCGCTCCGAGTTCTCGCCAACGGCGGCGAGATAGCCCAAAAATCCGCCGGCGAAGCTGTCACCTGCACCCGTTGGGTCCGATACCGATTCCAACGGATAAGCGGGAGCAGCAAAGAATGTGGAATCCGTCAAGGTAATCGCCCCATGTTCCCCCTTTTTGATAACAACTCGATCTGGACCATAGGTGAGAATCTGCTTCCCAGCGCGGATCAAATTCTCTTCTCCGGTCAATAGACGCGCTTCCCCATCATTTAAGATCAGGATGTCGACTTCGCCCAAAGTCTGCATTAGTGCATCAAGGCTGATATTGATCCAGAGATTCATCGTATCACATACGATTAATTTTGGCGCCGTAGCTTGCCGAAGCACATTCAGCTGCAACTCAGGATTAATGTTAGCCAAAAAAACGTAAGGGGTATCTTTGTACGTTGCCGGCAATTTCGGATCAAAGTCGCCATAGACATTCAGGTCCGTGAAGAGCGTCTGGGCGGCGTTGAGATCCCCTGTGTAGTCCCCACCCCAACGGAAGGTTTTGCCACCTTCGATCTTCTCTAATCCTTCTAGCCCAATTCCTCGCGCTTCTAGGAAGTCTATATGCTCCTGCGGAAAATCATCTCCGACAACAGCGACCAACCGGATAGAATCATAGAAAAAACTCGCTGCCGTCGAGAAGTAGATCGCTGACCCACCAAGTGCGTTTTCGACCTCGCCGACGTGGGTCCTAACATCGTCCAACCCTACGGATCCGACGACTAAAATACTCATATCAACCTCGTAACTCACTCGGATAAGAATTGGACTAGCATGTGACAGTGGATCTAGAACGGAAAGGGGCCCTGACGGTTTTTGTTTTCGCGTAGCGCTGTGACCACCCGCCGAACACGCCGAACCAAGATAGTAACAAGGACAACCACTAACACCACTTGCAGTATCTGATACAGCTTGAACATTCCGTCAGACAACTGCTCCGGATTGGATTTGAACATCCAGATTGGCACCAGTAAGATCGCCGACACAAGCAAAACGATGCTTTCCCAGAGATCTGAATTTTTCATAGGTCATGCCTCCTATACTTTTTTCACTACCCATCGGATGGCATCAATAATCAAATCGGGCTGGTCCTGTTGAATAAAATGACCGTTCCTTGTGGCAACCCTTAGTATTTTACGCTTCACGTTTTACATGTTACACTACGTTCCCATCGTCCAAGAATTGAGATAGGTTTCCTGCTCGTCAGTCAAACCATCAATTGCAACACCGAGGGCTTGTAGCTTCAGACTTGCAATAGAAGCGTCTAGCTCCTCCGGCACGTCATAAACCTGGTTTTCTAACTGCTCATGGTTCTTAACAACATACTCCGCAGACAACGCCTGATTCGCAAAACTCATATCCATAACGCTAGCAGGGTGTCCCTCCGCCGAAGCAAGATTGATAAGTCTTCCTTCACCCAGCAGATATAGCTTACGCCCATCCTTGAGGGAATATTCCTCGACTAATTCCCGTGTGGTTCTCACCTCAGTGCTCAGATCCTTGAGATCAGGGATGTTAATTTCCACATTGAAATGCCCGGAATTACAGATAATCGCGCCATCCTTCATCGCTTCAAAATGCTCGCGCCGCAAGACATGAATATTGCCCGTCAGCGTAACAACAAGATCAGCTTCAGCGACAGCTCGGATCATTGGCAAGACACGGAAACCGTCCATCACTGCTTCCAATGCGTTTAACGGATCAACCTCCGTAACGATGACATTTGCTCCTAATCCCCGTGCCCGATCCGCAAAACCGCGTCCGCACCAGCCGTAGCCTGCGACAGCAACAGTAGTACCGGCAATAAGCAGATTGGTCGCACGAATGATACCGTCCAGTGTGCTTTGGCCAGTCCCGTAGCGATTATCAAAGAAATGCTTGGTTTTCGCATCGTTTACAGCAATGATTGGATACCGCAGGACGCCTTCAGACGCCATGCTCCTGAGACGAATAACCCCCGTGGTCGTCTCCTCCGTTCCGGCGAGCACATTTTCCACGTAAGAAGGATTGGCATCTTCAGCGTGCAGTCGAGAAACCAAATCCGCACCATCATCCATGGTAATCGCCGGTTTGAAGTTGACCGCTTCATCAATATGTTGGTAATAGGTCTCAGTATCCTCCCCTTTGATTGCAAAAATAGGGATGCCATCATGCGCCACAAGCGACGCGGCAACATCGTCCTGCGTACTCAGCGGGTTAGAGGCGCACAGGACGACTTCGGCACCACCCGCTTTCAGTGCTCGGACTAAGTTCGCCGTTTCCGTCGTAACATGCAAACATGCAGAAATCCGCATACCTTCAAGTGGACGTTCTTGTTCAAATCGTTGGCGAATCAGACGCAGCACAGGCATGAAACGATCTGCCCAGTCAATCCGCCGCTTTCCATCGTCTGCGAGTTCTTGGTCTTTGATATCGTGATTCATAGCTTCGCCTCCTACACACCTGCCTCTGACTTCAACAAGTCTGCATAGTCCGTCAATTCCCATGTGAAGCCCGGCTCTTCACGTCCGAAATGCCCATAAGCCGCGGTCGCTGAGTAAATCGGTCTCCGGAGTTCAAGACGTTCGATAATCCCGGCTGGTGTCAGATCGAAATGCTTCGTCACAAGCCGCGTTAGTTTCTCATCGGGGACTGTGCCCGTGCCAAAAGTATCAAGCATAATCGAGATCGGTTCAACGACACCGATGGCATAAGAGAGTTGGACTTCACACCGCTCCGCCAATCCGGCGGCAACAATATTTTTCGCGACATGCCTCGCTGCATACGCAGCGCTCCGATCCACCTTCGTCGGATCTTTGCCAGAAAATGCCCCGCCACCGTGCCGTCCCATCCCTCCATAAGTATCAGCGATAATCTTTCGACCCGTTAATCCACAATCGCCTTGCGGTCCGCCGACAACAAAACGCCCCGTTGGGTTGACATGATAGGTGATGTCGGATTGCTTTTGACGCAGTTCCTCAGGAATGATAGGTTTGATAATTTCTTCGATGACCGCTTCTTTTAACTCTTCATTCGTAACTTCCGGATCATGTTGCGTCGAAATCACAACGGTATCAACGGCTACAGGTTGTCCGTCAGCATATTCAACAGTTACCTGCGACTTGCCATCCGGTCTTAGGAAGTCCAATATACCCGCTTTCCGTGCCTGTGCAAGCCGGTGCGTCAGCCTGTGTGCCAATATAATCGGCATCGGCATCAGCTCCGGCGTCTCCCGGCAGGCATACCCGAACATCATCCCCTGATCACCGGCACCGAGCCGATCCACCCCCATCGCAATATCGGCTGATTGCTCATCAATTGCAGTCAACAGTGCACAGTGTTCGTAGTCAAATCCATAAGTTGCCCTAACGTAGCCAACCTGCTGGATAGTTTGTCGAACCAATGTGGGAATATCAATGAAATTTGCAGAGGTTGTGATCTCACCAGTGATTAAAGCGAGTCCCGTGGTTACCAGCGTCTCGCAGGCGACACGCCCATTCGGGTCTTCTTTCATAACCGCGTCAAGCACGGCATCAGAAATCTGATCTGCTAGTTTATCGGGGTGTCCTTCAGTTACAGATTCAGATGTAAATACATAGTTTTGAGCCAATTGAATTTCTCCTGATTGAATACTACTACACACTGAAACAGAGTATAAATTGGGACGAATTCAACTTGCTATAGTGAGTGAAAATCTTGTCCCACCCCAAAGGAAACCCTCTCAGTGCATAAAAAAGTCCTTCACATAAGCAGCACAAGAGCTCAGACGAACCTTGACCAATCTGTGCCCATGCTGAATACATTCCTCGGCCCGATCTGGAGGCATGAGAAATCCTTATCAATTGTTATGGATTTCCGACAATCTCATCGGGGCTTGCCGAGGATAGCCCCTATCACTCAACCGTTGAGGAAGTCTACCAGTTCGACATCCGTGGTCCTGCCTGCCGAATCTAGGCACGCGGACGGACTTGCATGAGGCGTGATAAGCGATACGCATCAACAAACGCGTACCATAATGGAGAGATGAGAACCACTGGTCACCAGCCGCTGAAGGCTTGAAGCAACAGGGGAAGGATAGCGGTAAGGTTTTGGATAGGTCTAAAAAAATATTGTGCTATCACATAACCCACGAGTACCCGGAAAACAACCGCAACCATACCTGAAATGTGAAGCGCAAAAGGCGGAATATCACCTTTCACACCTCAGACCAGCGGCTGCATAGCGGATCAGCATCATCGAAATCTTCTCTGAAAGCTGAGCGATAGCAATCTACAATTTGGACCGATACGAATTAGTTCAAAGCATAAAAATGCTCAGAGTCAAAACAGAGGAGAAGTTAATCTCGCCGAATGCCTACATTTCACTTATCTTCGGAGGTATCTTCGGGTGTTTCTTTAGAACCCTCCTCAAGAGTTGCCTCGGCAGTCTCTCCATTTTCTTCGGGAACCTCTTCAGACCCCGATCTATTTAGTTCTTGTCTCAATAAGCCTCCAAACGCTGTCAGTTCCTCGCGGTCTTTTTGCTGAGGCTCGGCACGTTCTTCCTGTTCTTGTTGATACTGCGTGATGGTTGCGCGCTCTTGTTCAGCTTGTGCAGCCTTTAAGGACAGCCCAATGCGCCGTTCAGTCGGATCTAAGTGAATCACTTTCAGGTTCAATTCCTCACCGACCGAAACGATGTCTTCTGGCTTCTCGATGCGCTGTTCAGCGAGCTCAGAAATATGGATTAATCCTTCAATATCATCTTCGAGCTGTGCAAACACACCGAAACTCGTTATGTTCACAACCTTTCCACGTACCACAGATCCAACTTTATACTTATTCGGAACTTCTATCCATGGATCTGGTTCGATCTGCTTGAGCCCTAACGAAATCTTCTGTTGTGCTGGATCAATGCTTAAAACCATGACCTCAACTTCATCACCTTCCTTGAGAACCTCGCGCGGATCGACGATTCGCTTCAACCAAGAAAGATCAGAAATATGGATCAAGCCATCAATTCCCTCTTCAATTTCGACAAAGGCACCAAAATTGGTCAGATTGCGCACACGCCCGGTGAGCTTCGTTCCGACAGGATATTTTGTCTCCAAAAGCTCCCAAGGATTCGGGTGCAGTTGTTTCAATCCAAGAGATAGTTTCTGGTTGTCCTTGTCGATGTCCAGAACAACTGCGTCAATAACATCGTCCTTTGCAACAACCTTTGACGGTGCGATGTTTCGTCGCGTCCACGACATCTCCGATATATGGATGAGTCCCTCAACCCCCTCTTCCAACTCCAGAAATGCCCCGTAGTTGACAATGCCCACCACTTTGCCTGTAACCGTGGAACTAATAGGGTATTTATCTTCGACCGATTCCCATGGATCCAGCGTCTTCTGCTTTAATCCGAGAGAAACCTTCTCCGTGTCGCGGTCAACAGAGATAACCATCACCTCTATCTCATCCCCCACGGTAACGACCTCGGACGGATGGTTGACTCGACGCCACGACATATCTGTCTTGTGTAGCAATCCATCAATACCACCAAGATCCACAAATGCACCAAAGGTCGTAATGCTCTTTACAACCCCGGATCGAACTTGATTCGTTTCAATGTTCTCAAAGAGAGCCGTCTTTTGTGCTGCCAACTCCTCTTCGAGAATCACACGGCGTGACAAGACAATATTGCGGCGACGCTTGCTCAGTTTAACAACCTTCGCTTCAAGTGCCTGACCGATATATTGTTCAAAATTTTGTGGAGGCCGAAGTTCAATTTGAGATGCCGGCAGGAAAGCCCGTAATTTACCCAAGTCTACCTGCAGCCCGCCCTTAATACGCTGTACGACGGTTCCTGTCACAACTCGCTCTGCTTCGTAAGCCTCAGTGATTTCATCCCAAACCAATTTCTGGTCGGCAATCTCTTTCGATAAAACAAGTTGACCTTCAGAATCTTCTCTACGAACGATGTATACGTCAATCTGGTCACCGACATTTACAGTGGGTATACTCTCGTCACCAACCGGAAATTCCGATACCGGGATATAGCCCTCGGACTTGAACCCAATATCAACCATAACTTCGTCATGATCGACGTTAATCACTGTTCCCTTGACAATTTCCCCCTCGGAATAGGCCCTAAGAGAATTGTCATAAGCTTCTTCAAGCGACTCGATTTCCGTGAGCTCTGGTGTCACTTCAGGCGCATCAGCAGATGCTTCTGCGGTTGTTGATTCATCAACAGAGGAAGTCTCATCGGTCGCATCGGCTCCGTCCGATTCGCCTTCAGACAGAGGAATTTCCTCGCCATTTTCCTCTGTTGGCTGTGCCCCTTGCTCATCTTGTGGCTGATCCGCCTCCGCAGGTTGATCGTCCGACTGAGTGTCGTCGTCATTCACTGAAGAAGAATCCAACTCCTCCTCAATCTCAACTGCATCAGTGTCTTCCACTTCGGATGTGGGCTGATCTGTTGTTTCCTGTTCCTTTTTTGAATCCTCGTTCATCACGTTACTGGCTCTATTCAAAACCCGATGACGGCATTAGATTTGATTCACCAGCTCCTCCTTTTTTCAAGGTGACTAATGACCTATAGAGGTCAAAATTCTGACATAGGTTAAACACATATAGTATAGCACATATGCTAGAAAGACGCAACGGAATTTCCAAATAGATAAAAATAACTAAGTTAACGAAGAAACTTAGGAAATTGGACAGCGATAGATATATAGCAAATGCGGTCCTCACCGAGCTTCTTAGGGGATAGTAAAAACATACCGCATTCTCCCGATACCACTTTTTTCGTTGCAGAATTGATATAGCTTTGTTATGATAGCTTGCGCTTCACTATATTTCGGTTGATTAGTACCCGGGCTTACAGCTACAGAATCCAAGGCGACATAATCCAAATTTTGAATGAGCAAAAAACAGATTCGTTGGATTTTCCCGATCCGTTTTCTGTATACTTTTAATTGAACATCTTAAAATTATGAAATCTGCTTGGCACCATTTCAGAGCAACTCGCCTAAGAACCCAATAAGAAAATCATAATGGATAAGCAGCAGATCATAATGGAACTGGAGTTCTCTGAATATGAAGCGTTGCGCCAAGAAATCATAGCGAATGCCGGGATAATCGCTAATGTTTTCACCATAAGCATTACAGCAGCAGTTGTAATCCTCGGATATGGGATTCAGAGGGAGCAAGAAACAGAGGAAGATACAGGCAGTTGGCTCCTGTTTCTGTGTCCACTTGGGATATTGGCTCCCTCGCTATGGTTTATATCCTCACAACTAGAGTCAACAGTACAAATCGCGACGTATATTCAGACGTTCCTTGAAACAGGGCAGGATGTGCTGAATTGGGAGACCAGACTCTCATTGTTGCGCCAAGCCGGTACAAGTCCGGGTAAACTGTACACATTTTCAATTTCAAACATATATATCGGATTAGGTGTGGTTTCATTGGTGCTATCAATCTGTTATGTTTTCAAAAACCAACAAGAAACGAGAGCCAGAATTGCCCGCATAGCATTTTGTGTGGCGTTGTTTGTCCCCATGGGGATTGCCTACCATCAATTTTTCGCTCCCCGTGTTTGGTAGGCGCTGTTTCCAACTGCGCCGATTTGCAGTGCCCAAGTAATTCTAAAATCTACCATAATATGAGATTAACCCCAAAATTCACCCAAGAATATAAAGAAAAATGGGAAGCCGTGGAACGCTTGGAGAAGAAAAGCGATGCAAAATCGCAGCCCACACTCAAATAAACGAGTCATCATCGTCGGCGGTGGGATCATCGGGCTCGGGATCGGCTGGCAGCTAGCGAAAGCAGGCTGCAAAGTCTCAATCTATGAACGTGATCACGCAGGGCGTGCCGCGTCGTGGGCAGCTGCAGGGATGTTAGCACCCCACGCGGAAGTCCACTTTGAGGAACGCGCACTCCTCAGCTTTGGGGTTCAAAGCTGCCGAATGTATCCAGAGTGGGTTGCCGAGTTAGAAGTCGACAGTCAGATGAGCGTTGGCTACCGGGCAGAAGGAACACTCATCGTCGGAGTTGATCGGGACGATGCGCGTGAATTGGAACACCTCTACGAATCTCAACAACTCTTAGACCTGAAAGTCGAGTGGATCACCGGCGCAGCAGCACGTGAGATGGAGCCGCTGCTCTCGCCTAAAATCACCGCAGCCATTTGGAGTAGGGATGACCATCAGGTTGACAACCGAGCAATGGTTGATGCACTTATCACGGCATATCAGAAAGCAAGCGGGATACTTCATGAAAACACACCCGTTGACAAAATTGAGGTCGTCAACGGAAAAGCGAAAGGCATTTGGGTCAAAGACAATTTAGAAGAAGCCGATGTCATTGTGCTGGCGGCAGGCTGCTGGTCGAGTGATATTGACGGCTTGCCGAAAGCTGTACAACCGCCTGTCCGGCCAGTCAAAGGGCAGATGCTCGCGTTGCAGATGGAAGAAGGGATCGTTCTGGAAAAAGTTATCCGTGCACCGCGTGCTAAGTATCCAACAGATGTCTATTTGGTCCCGAAAGATGACGGACGCTTGGTAATCGGCGCAACGAACGAAGAAATGGACTTCGACACGCGACTCACGGCGGGTGGCTTATTTGAACTCCTCAGAAGCTCTTGGGAAGCTGTTCCGGGGATATATGACCTCCCTGTTTTGGAGACATGGACCGGTTTGCGCCCCGGTAGTCGAGACAACGCACCTCGAAAATCTCATCATGGCAACCGGACACTACCGCAACGGAATCTTGCTTACCCCCGTCACCGCCCGTGAAATCGCTTCACTCATCTTAACAGGCGAAAATTCAGAAGTCATCGCACCTTTTCAACTGTCGCGGTTTGTATAATCACGGAGGGAACTCATGAACATAAAAGTAAACGGCGAAACCAAGGACGTTTCAACGGGATTAACCCTCCATCAGCTGCTTCTTCACCTAGAAATAGAACCCTCCCGACCGGGCATTGCTGTTGCAATCGATCGAGAAGTGATCCTTAGAACACAGTGGGAGGCAACAGAAATTCAACCGGACAGCGAAATCGAGATTATTCGGGCAGCGCAGGGCGGATAGTTGTTCAAACATCAAAACAATTGCCTTTCGGTAACATGATGCGAAATTATACAACGGACTTAGGCAGTTGGTTCATAAGTCCCCCTGATAAGGGGGATTTAGGGGGTTAAAAATAAAAAAATCTCGCGCCGCGTGCTAAATTTGCGTAAGTCCTGATACACTTAATCACCATAGGAACAGCAATAAAAAAACGGAACGAAAAAGAGGAAAAAAGATGGAAGGACTCAAAATCGGTGATACCCTATATCAATCACGACTACTAATCGGCACAGCCGGTTATCCCAATTTCGACCTGATGATGCGGTCACTTGAA
>JAGWBT010000105.1:11924-12349 GCA_021295755.1 Candidatus Poribacteria bacterium | reverse complement strand
AATCGTCCGGATGCCAACGCACCGGAGCAGTACAGAGGATGAGGAAGTTATCGGGTGTGCCATCCCGATGGGTTGGGACCGGAAGCCCATCCACAATTTTTAGCTCGCAACCGTCACATTCGTAGCCCACAATGGTATGCATACCGCCGAAGGTATCTCCCTGTTTGATATTCGTCCCCTCAAAAACCCAATGCTCAGGGCGATGCACTGTGTATTCGCCTGAACCATCCATGAACTGACCGTGGCTGAGGTGGTAGCCGCCGTGGAGAAAACCGACGCCGGTCAATTCGTTTTCGGGACGACCGATGAGATAATGACTCCACAGAGTGCTCAAGGTTCGATAATTGCCTGTCTTGTAAATGGGATCCATATTGTACCACTGTTTCCAGCAGGTCAAGGCGCGTCCTTCGTCTTCGGGTCGGACT
>JAGWBT010000105.1:0-11751 GCA_021295755.1 Candidatus Poribacteria bacterium | reverse complement strand
ATTCCACAAAAAACGACTCCCATCTGCTAAAAAGCCCTGCCATCGGTCGGTCGAAAGAGATACGATGCCCTTGTACATTGTTGTGACCATGATAACCGTAGACGCTATATCCGCCCCAGTTGTTATAGGCGTTATAGGTGTTTGTCGCCAGTTGAAGCAGGATCTTCGTGTCACGTCCCGGCTGTGCAGACCGCACAACGAAGTGCAGTGTTCCTTCAGCGGTTCGGCGGTTTCTGTACGTGAAATCCCCGCCGTTACCCTCCGCTCGCATGGATACTTCGTAATATCCACTCCGCCATGTATCCGGCACACACAGCTTGAAACTCGTGGGCCAGCGGCAGCCGTACGACGATGCATCCTCTGGAATCGGATACGCGGATCCGGGGAGTCCTTTCTCACTCCAGACCACCTCACGAGTTGCGCTGACGCGCACAATTTCCAATGAATACTCCGATGCGCTGGTGGAAATATGAAACCCGATCTCATCACCCGGCGCATAGCTGAGTTGGTCGGTGTATCCTTCGATATAAAGTGGGCGCAACTGTGCCTCTGAAAATGCTAACTGCGCCTTATATGCTTCCATCTACATCTCCTTCTTGGCTGAAAAGGCAATAAAAAAAGCAGCCACGTGAATGGCTGCTTTTTATGGTTAATTGATTCGGGAGGTGTCCGAATCAACAGATTCTATTCAAGTGCCCCAATTTTTGCTGCCTCTGGTGCTTCAGTCGGCAGCTTCCGCGCTGCCATTCTATCTTCTGGCACATAGCCGGAATAGTCCGAAATTGAGCCGCTTGTCAGGGCATAAATTGCGACGTTGGTCATGAAACGATAGACGCCGGGAGAGTATTTGACGGAGCGGGTGGGTAAGCTGACCGACTCCATCGCGCACATGTAGTCACGGCGAACCAAAATGACCGAAATTTTGTCGCCAACGGAAATGCCTTCAAGGAAGTTGCGCCTCCCTGGGCGAGACCCCCACCAGAAAATGTCGAATCCAGTCGGCGGACCACCCATCTCATAGAAGTTATCGTAGATTTCGTGTTCGTTTGGGATGCGTTGAACCTGATATTCTGGCATCACATATCGCATCTGCGCCAAGAATAGGCGAGGCATCGCTTGCGTCGCTGCGTCGATCCCGCAGTCGTCAAAGACGAGGAGACCGCCTTTTTCAACGAAATACCGCCGCAATGCAGCCATTTCTGTCTCAGAAAATCGGCTGTCCATCTTGCCGCCGCCATATTGACGACCCATCAGGTTCTTGGAACGGACGTGTGCCGGGTCATGTCCCGTCATGAAGAGTAACGGGCATTTCATCAGGTTAGCATCGTTTAACTTCAACGCACCGCCTTCGACGTTCATGTCAGTCTTAATCTTGGTACGTTCATTGAGCCATTTGGTGAAAGCATTCAGTGAGGAAGCATCTGCCCACCAGTCAGCGAGACTGTGACGGACACGCGTGAAGCGGAAGACGCCGCGGATATCAGCACCACGACCAACGACATGCCCACCGGGTTCGCCACGTGGCAATGGAGGCACCTCAACGTTACCGAGATTAATATTCTCAACGACATCGCTCAAGGCATCGCGAGCAGCGCCGACATGTTCGACCATAGCGAGTCCCTTCGGACGCGCAAAGGCGACCTTGACCTGCACAATGCCGCCAATCCCACGACCAATGTTGGCGGGGGCAGCACTCGGAGCCGTTGCCACCGGCGCGCTAAACGCCAACGCACCCGGCGCGTCAGAAACCGGTAGGTCAGCATGTGTCACAACTTGCGGCACTGGAGCGTTGGCGCTAACCACCTTAGGGACGTTGGGGTTGATGGGAGCTTCCAACTTCACTACTTTATTGGAAAATTCCAAAACGGTCTGCGGCTGCACAGAGGTGGGACGCACAACCGCCGCTGTTGTTACCCTGGGTTGGACTTGAACTTGCTCAACTACCACTGTGTTTGTGGTTGGAACGGTTGGTTTCACCACCGGCTTGATAACCGGTTTACGCACTTGTGGCTTGGGGGGTTCCTTTGCCTGTAGGACTTCGGCACCGACTAAATCTTTGAACTGCTGGGTCTGGGTAACGAGATAGATACCCGTGACAAAGAAGGCGACTCCGTGAACAATCAACGAGGTCATCAAAGCCCCTGAGGTTTTTTTCGCACTCATTTGTTACCTCCAAAAATAGTTTGCGTCAACAGTTGAATAACCCTTTGTATCATCTTACATGGGATACTAAAGCAGGCTTGTTTTTTTGTGGCAGACGATTTACCAGTCGATGGAGAGACGCCCACGCGATAAGTTCCTGACTGGGAAAATGTACAGAGTCAGCGTCGAGCCATCATCCACCAACTATTCACGCAGAAAACCTCGCGAAAAAGTGAAATTCTCGTACCCTAACCTTGCACTCACTGTTAAAACGCCGAAATCGCCCGAACGACTTAGAGATTTCTTGATATTATCAACGCATTAGTAATTGTATGCCAAATTAACCATTCGGTCAAGAAAAAAATGAGCCTACCTCTGTCAAACACATTAATCCTTTTTCCCATTTCCAATCTCAACCCATCTCTGCTGCTCTGTAGATTCAACGACAGCATCAATCGCTGACTGCGCCTTCCAGCCATCGAAGAAAGAGGGATCTCGATCCGAATTAAGTTTTCCCCTAAGAATTCCATCAACGAAACAGCCCATCATTCGCCCCAAGGCGTGCGGTTTGCCTTCGGCAGCTTCGGGTGGTAGATCGATCGTCTCCCAATCACCGTCCCGGTGGCGGAACCGTAACCCCTCCTCTTGACCACGACTTAAGTAAGCGAACAGCGCCCCTTCCTCACCGACGACCTCAATATATTTATTTTCTGGGCGTGGTGGCGTAATGCTACTGACGAAAAACTGACCTTTCAAGCCGGATTCGATTTCGAACCAAGCGGCAGCAAGATCATCGGTATCAATTGGAGTCGGTTCGCCTGTGCTGGCATGTGGGCGCACACGCGGCACGTTATGCAACACACCGCACACCTGTATAATATCGCCGCATACCCATCGAATCGCATCAAAAAAATGTGATCCCATATCCCCAAGAATGCCGGTGCCAGAAAGGCTTTTTTGGTTACGCCATGCTGCCGTTGCCGATGATTGCAGCGCACTCCAGCCATCGCATTGAATGCGAACATAAAGGGGCTTGCCAATCTTGCCGTTTTTAAACATTTGGCGCAATTTATAGAGACAATGCGTGTAGCGGAATGTGAAAGCGACCTGATGGATCTTACCGCTGGCTTCGGCGATGTCGTACATCTCACGCGCCTCGGAGGCGCTCATTGCTAGGGGTTTCTCGCAAAAAACATGCTTTCCCGCTTGGAGTGCCTCTACCGCAATGGGATGGTGGAAGACGTTTGGTGTCACAATTGTTACTGCATCGATTGTGTCATCGGTGATCACGTCTGCATAGTCTGTATAGACTTTTGGAACGCCAAATTTAAGTGCGGTTTGCTCGCACAGATCACGGTTGCGACGGCACAGTGCGACAACTTCTGCGTTGGGGTGACGCTGCAAGCCGGGGATTTGACACTCCTCTGCAAATCTACCGGCACCAATCACGGCAAAACGGAGTTTACGGTCCATGCAGTTTCTCCTTGTTCCTACTTTATTACTCCTTTATGAGTGAGCATCGAGATTAAATCGTGCGAAGATTTCAGATATACATAATTAGCGAAACTAATTCAGTTTAGCGATTTGTTGGGTCAGGACACGGATATTCCTAGAAATTTCCTCCTGATCTGGTGGCTCATCCGATAAACGGAGATAGGTATTGAAGGCAGCCAGAGATTTACCGTAGGCGTTGACTTGGTAGTATAGATAACCGAGATCTCGATAGTCCTGTGCGGACTGGGGAGCAAGCCATGCGATCCGCTCGGCGACACTGACTGCTTTCTGATGCGCTCCTTCCCTGAAGTGGATTTGTCTCAGATTCCGCAGCATCCGCGCAAGAATCTCTTTATTCGTAACCGCTTGTAGAAACCGCGGATGCATCGGCACGGACTCACGGAAAATGTGTGTCAACCTTTCGGTGAGATCTTCATCGGATAAAATTTGCCCTTTCTCAAACGGATCTATCACGGTTTCTAAGTTCCGATGCTTAACGATAAAGTGTCCGGGGAAACCGACTCCCACCAACGGCAATCCAATCCGCTTGCCAATCTCCATATACACAACTGAAAGCGTAATCGGAATGCCTACTTTGCGCTCAAGCACTTCGTTGAGATAGCTATTCCGTGCATCGTAATAATTTTCTTGGCTGCTGCCCGCAAATCCCTGCGTTTCAAATAGATAGCGGTTTAAGTGGCTAATCTGATCACTTGTATCCGCTTCCTTACCGATCTGTGATTGCAGTTCTTCAGCCATCTGGTTTAATCGTTGTAGATACAACTCAATGTCCAGATCTACATAGGCATCTTTGGCGATGAGAAGGGCGCCCGTAGCCAGATCAATCTGGTCATTTTCTAGTTGTGCAAGCTCAAAAAGAGCGTCTTCAGCCGTGTTTTTCATATCTCTTGGCAGAGTTTGTGTCCTCTGTCTTCCCCTTTTTTGATATTCTCAGATGAGATCGCTATCTTTGTGAGTTTCAGACTTTTCAAAACAAGCTCCGATTCTTGGAGTCCTTGATGAAATAGGGACTTGAAAATCTCTGAAAAATGGGGTATCATCGGGTTCACTTGTTTTGAGCGATCTTTTCATTTTATAATATCATCTTACTGAAACTCAAATTATGGGGTCAGAAGATATTTTACCATAACCGTCTCGACTTTCCCACATCTATTATATAGAAACCGCCGGTGGTAGGAGCAAAGAATACCATGACTGACAACACTCAAGAACGTCAAGAATTAGCAACGCTTCAACCTGAAGATATTGTTGCGATGAAAGGTCTCAGTGGGGCAGTGATTTCGCCTGACGGTAAGTGTGCGGCATTTGTCCGAACCGTTCCAATCCTTGAAGCTGAAAAGAGCGAACACCGGGGTCATATTTGGCTGGTTTCAACCGATGGCGGCGAACCGTTCCAATTGACGAATGGTCCTAATGGAGACAGCAATCCGCAATGGTCGCCCGACAGCACACGACTCGCCTTTGTTTCAAAGCGGGACGACGGCGCACCACAGATCTGGATCATTCCGATTGTGGGTGGTGAGGCAAAGCAACTCACCCATACGAGCAACGGCGCGTCAAATCCGCGATGGTCATCTGACGGGAAACGGATCGCATTTCTGAAGGATGAGGAAGATAGCACGACTGAAGATCAGCGAAAGAAAGCAGGGGATGACCGGGTGGTCATGGGGGTAGATGACTTCAAGCAGCAGCACCTATGGACGATTACGGTCGAAACGCTAGACGATGAGCCTGAACTGCTCTTTAATTTACCAGAGGAGGGAGCAGATGAAAATGTCAAGGTGGACAAATCCCAAAGGTTGACAGAAGGCGATTTCCACGTCAGCGAGCCGTGTTGGTCGCCAGATGGGCAGCAGATCGTCTTTGTCTCCACACCTTCCCCAAAGGCGGATGATACGATGTTTTACGGGACTGTTCACGTCGTTGACCTTGAAACGAAGCACATCCGAAAATTGACAGGGCATACCAGCGGTGAGAGTTCGCCGCGTTGGTCGCCGGCTGGAGAACAGATCGCATACCTGCACAGCCCAGCAGGATATGGTCAGAAGGACCTCCACACCATCTCGGCGAAAGGCGGCGCGTCAACAAATCTGACCGCCACTCAGCTCGATCGAAACGCCGATCTACCAGTCTGGTCTCCGGATGGAACGATTATCTACTTCATTGCAATGGACCGGGTGCGTTGGCAGCTTTACTCTGTCTCAACAGCGGAGGGCGAAATTTGTCAAATCACCCGTGGCGACTGCGTCATTGGAGCGATTTCTATCGCCGGTAATAACGATACATTCCTGTGTACTCGTAGCGAGTCGTACGCTCCAACGGATGTTTGGGTCGGGTCTGTCCGCACAGGCGAGATGAAACAACTTACGAAACTCAACCCACAACTAGAAAACTTCGCTCTCGGTGAAGTGCGGGTAATTCGATGGCAAAGCAGTGACGGACTTGAGATCGAAGGATTGCTCTGTCTGCCTGTTGGCTATGAGGTGGAAAAAAGCTATCCGCTCATTGTCGAGCCACACGGCGGTCCCCGTAGCTCACGCGATTTGGGATTCAAACCGGCATGGCACTATTTCAGCGGCGCGGGTTTCGCCTACTTCGCCCCGAACTTCCGTGGCGGAGATGGATACGGGAACGACTTTGCCACGGCGAACTATAATGACTGGGGCGGCGGCGACTATCAAGACATCATGGCGGGCGTCGATTTTCTGATTGAAGAGGGAATTGTCGATCCTGACCGTCTAATCGTCGGCGGTTCAAGCTACGGTGGCTACATGACAAGCTGGATTATCACCCACACCGATCGCTTCAAAGCTGCTTGTAATGTTTGTGGTGTCATCAATCTGGTAAGTTTTTATGCGCAGACTGATATTCCGAGTTTTATGTCGCTCTACTTTGCCGGTCCTCCATCGCAGAGTTTAGAATTGTACCGTGAGCGGTCACCAATCAACCATGTAAATCACGTCCACACCCCAACCCTCATCCTACACGGTGAGGAAGATATTCGAGTTCCTCTGCCGCAGTCAGAGGAGTTCTACGCTGGACTGAAAGCTGCCGGTGTTGAAACAATATTCGTCAAATATCCCCGCGAGGGGCATGGCATTGAGGAACCGCGTCATCAGTTGGATATGCTCAAGCGCCAGTTGGCGTGGTACAATAGATATGTAACGCATGATGTGACAGGTGGTAGGTAGGCTGGAAGAATGGGCACGTGACGGGCGCGCTCCAATATTCTTTTATTTTTTTATTTTCCAGTTGACCCTGTTTGTGAGTAGGGGTATAATGCGCATCAGCGCGAAAGGTAGCGGACAAGTGCCGTGAGCATTGAAATTCGTTTAGTAACTCAAACAGACGAAGGACAACAGTGGAAACGCTTCCCAGATTCCCCATAATCCGAATACAAGGAGGTTGGTCATGGATACAATAACAATCAACCAGATGGTACAAAATACCATACAGCAACATGGCTCGAAAACTGCGTTATCTCACAAAGTTGACAAGGAGTATCAGGACATCTCTTATGCAACACTCGCAGAACGAATCAAACACTTCTGCCTAGGGTTGACCGAACTCGGTTTGCAGAAAGGCGATCGTGTTGCACTGCTATCAGAAAACCGTCCGGAGTGGGCAATAACCGACCTAGCAATTCTCGCCGGCGGTGGGGTCACTGTGCCAATGTTTTCGACGCTGACCTCCGCACAGGTGGAGTACGTTGTCAGGGATTCGGGGGCAAAAATCCTCTGCGTATCCAGCGAAAGGCAGTTACAGAAGATCAAGGACTGGGATGCAAATATCCCAACAAATCTTCAGCATATTGTTATTTTTGATGAGCTGCAAGACGATTCGGTGCGCACATTCGATCAGGTATGTGAACTTGGGCAGCAAGTTGAAAACGGAGATCAGGTCTACCAGCAAGCCAGTGAGGCTGTTACACCGGACGACCTCGCCTCGATTATCTATACCTCTGGCACAACGGGCGATCCGAAAGGCGCGATGCTGACCCACAGCAATTTTATGTCGAATATACAGGCAGCCACGGGGATTGTAACACTTACCCCTGATGACGTTTTCCTCTCTTTCCTCCCATTATCCCATGTGTTTGAACGGATGGGAGGGCACTATCTACCACTTAGCAGTGGTGCGACAATTGCGTATGCTGAAAGCCCGTTTACTATTCGCCAGAACATGCAGGAGGTTCGCCCGACAGTTATGATGAGTGTGCCCCGTGTCTATGAGGCGATGCACGAAAGAATTCTCAACTCTGTCAAGGAAGGTTCTCCTACCAAACAGAAGATTTTTCACTGGAGTGTCGGTGTCGGTTCAAAGGTGAGTCAAGCCATCCAACATAAGAAGAAACCCTCCTCCATGTTATCGCTGAAGGCGAGTATTGCCAATAAACTGGTTTTTGAAAAACTTAAAGCAGTAACCGGCGGACGTCTGCGTTTCTTTGTCTCCGGCGGTGCTCCCTTGTCAAAAGCGATTGCGGAGTTCTTCCATGCAGCGGGCATCCTGATCCTTGAAGGGTATGGTCTGACGGAAACCTCACCCGTCATCTGTGTGAATAGACCTGACCAGTGGAAGTTTGGCACTGTGGGGCCCGTGATTCCCGGCATAGAGGTGAAAATTGCTGAAGATGGTGAGATTCTGTCGCGGGGACCGCACATCATGCAGGGCTATTTCAACAAACCGTCAGATACGGCGGAAGCTATCGACGCAGATGGATGGTTTCACACGGGTGACATCGGAGAAATTGACGAGGAAGGGTTCCTGACAATAACAGACCGGAAGAAAAACCTCCTCATTCTTTCCAATGGGAAAAATGTCGCACCACAACCCATTGAGAATCAACTCAAGCAGAGTCCGTACATCAGCGAAATCATGCTGCTTGGCGATCAGCATAGAACTATTACTGCCCTTATTGTACCAAATTATGATGCAATTAAGGAGTTCGCGGCAGAGCAGCAGCTTGAAGCAGAGGATATGTCTGCACTCCTCCAGACGCAAGAAATTCAGCGATTGATTCGGGGTGAGATTAACCAATATTCGGCCGATTTTGCGGACTTTGAACGGGTTCGGATGTTCACTTTAATGGAAGAGGAATTCTCGGAGGAATCGGGAGAGATGACACCAACGCTCAAACTCAAACGACCGGTCATTATGGAGAACCATAAAGCGGTGATTAATCAGATGTATGGCGATGATGGTTAGAAAATTGCGATAGCGTGTCCCTTTGTTCTGTATGCGATGCAACCTTAAACGTCTAACTGGGATAGCGGGTAAGAGCGTTCATTTCCGCGCAGCCATCCGCTCGAATGCGCTAGGAGATTGGCGAGATTTCCAAGCATCGACTAGTGTGCTTACGTTGGTCTGGCATGGCTGTGTCGAATCGATTTCCAGATCATATTCAGCAAAACTGTGTATTACTTGATAGTCCTGCCGAGCCTCCCCAACGCGTCGATCGCCCCTTTCAAGCTCTCTGCGCTCAAGCTCAGGAAGTGGACAGTGCACACCGACAAAGAATACATCCAAACCGGTGAGTAATTTCACCAGATCCGACATCCACGTCTCATTTTCAATAATATGATCGACGATGAGATTGTTGCCTGCTTCTGCCAAAACTGGCAAACACCGATGAAACCCATCGAAGACGGCAGGGCGCATAGTCGACCAATCAATGTCACCGCTGCGAATACGCGCCATCGGCAGGGCGTTGGAATCGCGAAGGTGGTCAAACGAAAAGTGCCAGAATGGCATTTGCAGTGTTTGCTGTAATTCGCGTGCAAGCGTTGACTTCCCGGAACTCGACGCGCCGTTGATGAGGATAATTTTTCCTGGTTCGTGGGTGGTATCCATAAGATTTCTGGTATCAAGAATATGATACTCGTATATGCATTCTATTTATCTACTTATTCGATACGCCCGAAATCTTTCAACGTTTTCAAGGTATCGACTGTGAACCTAGATTGCCATTCCTTCTTGGCTTTTTGCCACGTTTCTGGGTATTGATCTCCCCAGGAGAAATTCGGAGACCAAGAGCCGTCCTCGCCCTGCTGTTCAATCTCAAAGTCCAAGTTCATCTCCACTTCGTCCTTGAATTCAGTAGCGAGAGGTGATCCCGGAGAGGAAACCAACCACAGGGGTTTGAGCACATAGCCAGTCAGCTGCTCTGCATTTCGGGCGACACGGGGTGCCGCCGCTTGGGCAAGTTTTTCCCAAACTTTGTCCCTATTCGGCAGAGCCTCCGTCTCCGCGAGCCTAGCAAAACAGAGGATGTCGTGCATCTCCATTTCGTCAGGCAGGGGATCCAGATGTGCCAGAACGGCCGTGGTTAATGGCTTCAGCAATTGGGTCGGGACTCCATCGCTAAATTCGTGCAAATATCCGACAATCTCAGCACGCGGGTTGACCAGAAACTGACCGAAAGTTTCGGCACTGTTCTCATAATTCCACCAAGGGGCGTGAGGCGCCTCAGCCACTTCAGGTGGAATGATTTGCCATGCCTGCCGGGACTCGTCGAAGGTAGTAACAAAATACTCGATTCCTTTCCGCACCAGCGTGTGACTCACAGTAACCCGAATTTCCCTGAGAATCTGAAAACCTACCGTAGTTGCAAGCGCAGACGAAACTGATGTTCTGATGTCAGGTTCCAGACTGTTGCCAAAACCCCCGTCGTCGTTCTGATAAGATGCTAGCTCGGCAAGAACAGCATCGGCAGATCCGGTTTCAAAGTGAAATTCAAATTGCCTTTGGTCCAACGCCCTTCCCTGATCCATTATGAAATTCTTCGCGTTCTGAAATGCGGCTTGTGTGAGTTTTTTCATTTTTCCCCCTCGTTTTAGCCAGTGGCCAGAGATGACCGCTTTTATGGGTTGAATTTTCTGGTAACGTTTTAGCCGTACACAAACAGCGATTAACTGTAATCGTTGCAAAAAGTGAGATGATGGCTGCAATTGTAACATAACATATGTTAAGTATCAAGGGGGAATTTCAGAAAAGATTCACTTGCTCTCATTTTTTTAAGCGTTTAGCGTTGACATGGCTTTAGATGCGAGATGTGTGAGACACCTTTCCAAGAAGGGAGATAAAGCCTAGCCTGTCCGAAGCAGCTTCTTAGCTGACTTAGACCAATCTTTCTTGAGCTCTTGAGGGATTCGAAGGCGAATACACGCGTATAGCCGAGATCGAGCATTGGACGGTTTGTATCGGTTCTGTTCGGCATCCCCGCATGCCACAATCGCATATCACGAAGAATCAGAGAGCCCATCGGCATTGTCGCCTGTAGGGAGGGTAAATGCTTGCCCCGTTCTCCTAGATTTTGAACGTCTGATGGTGGATAGTCCATGATTAGGTGCGAGCTGGGCCAAATCTTTGTGGCTCCATTTTTCTCTAAAAAATCGACTAGTGGAATGTCTACATAAATCCCCGATACAGGGAGGACGCAGGGCAGTTCAGGAAATAGGTGGTTTCCATCGCGATGGGGGATGCTTTCTACCTCGTTTTCGTCTGCGTTTGGGGGACTGTCATGGATCCAAGAAAGGAATAAGGCTACCTTCTTGCCCATGGCGCCTTCAATGACTTGGAGTGTGAACGGGTTGGCGATAAACTGGTGATGGAGAAACGGCATTTCGTTTGCGTGACGCACCTTACGCCTCCTGCCGCGTCGGATTGCATCGAAATAGGCGGTTTGTGCTTCCTTGACAATATCGAGCGGCACAGCATTCTCAAGGATTACCGCTCCTACCTCTCGCAGTAACCGGAGAGCCAAATCCAAGTTAGCCTCACTCATTTTTCCGTCCGTCTGCTCTGTATCGGTAATCTGTATCCGCATTTTTTCTCTTTATATATTCGGACCTATGGGACTCAGCTGTCTGGTTTTTGCCCCACATAGAGTATGTGTCTGGACGAAGCCACAATGCTTTGTTCTGCACTGATTTTGAACAGAAGATCCAACCAAAGGTCTCTCTCCTTCCCTTCAAGTGTGTTGTAGCTCTCATCGTCTGCAGAGATAGCCGGCTCGATACCTGCAATCTTGAGGGTGTCGAATCCCACATTCTCGTGCATCGGGGCAATCTCATCCAGCCGGACAAAATAGCCGCG
>JAGWBT010000104.1 GCA_021295755.1 Candidatus Poribacteria bacterium | reverse complement strand
TCGTCGGTGAGCGCCCCCCCAACATGTACCACCTGAATTCGGGATGATGGCGGCAGCTGTCGGGAGGCCATCGCAGTACGAAATGGGTCCTTCACAGGACGCAGATGCCCCAACACACACAACTCGAAAACGCTCTTCTTTGGAACAAATTGCCCCGGTGGTGCTGTTATCGATTGGTAGATTACCGACGCTTTGTGGCGCAGATGTTCTGAAAGTTCTTCGATGCCTGCAGGCTGTAACAGAATGAAGCGATCCGCCATCTCCAGAGACTCTTGGGCTGATGCGTCCGCATGGATATCGCCGTAGAGATCTGTTCCAGTCAAGGCAAGAATAAGGGGCAGCTCTGGATGTTTATGGCGGAAATGCGAAATGGAGGCGTGGCTGCGCCGGGCATGGAGCGCAACCAGAACGTCGCATCGCTCCCCCTGATACTCCTCTGCAATAACGACACGGTGTCCCAGTTCTCGTAAGATGCGAGCCCACCGAAGGGCAGTCACACGGTTGCCCTTTCGGGAGTATGTTGGGGCAGGGGTAATTAAGCAGATTTTCATCATTTATACAAAAACAAGATGGGTGGACTCAACAAAGGATTTCACATTCCCAATAATCTGCGCTCTTGGCACACCGCCATTGTGTAAAGCCGCCAGCAGCGATTCGCTTTGAGTGGCAGGGACTGACATCAGCAAGCCACCGCTGGTCTGCGGATCCACGAAAAGCTCCTCATGCCAATCAGGAAGTGATTTTTCAAAACGTGTGGAATCCTCAATTAACGCTCGATTGGCGGCGTTGACACCTGTCCGCATCCCTTTTTGGTACATTTCCAGCGCCTCACGCATAATCGGCACATCGTCGGTACGAATCTCTAAAGTCACGCCCGATCCTTCTGCCATTTCCAGGGCGTGCCCGCCCAATCCGAATCCGGTGATGTCCGTTACCGCATGGATGTCAAACCCAGCCATAGCCGCCGCCGCCTGCTTGTTGAGCGTCGTGATCGTCTGTATACATTCGTCTAACGCTTGATCTGACACCCAATTTTTCAGGTTGGCGTTAAAAATCACGCCACTGCCGATCGGTTTTGTCAAGATCAGGACATCTCCCGGCTCCGCACCGACGTTCCGCCAATATTTTTCCGGATGCACAATCCCAGTGACCGACAACCCGAACTTCGGCTCCTCATCATCAGTTGTATGACCACCCGCCAAGACTGCGCCAGATTCAGTGATTTTACTCAACGCGCCTTCGACAATTCCGTGCAGGATTTCTGGATCCAATTTATCCGCCGGAAACCCCACCAGATTCAGACAGGTCACAGGTTTTCCGCCCATCGCATAAATATCGCTGATTGAATTAGCAGCAGCAATCTGACCGAACACATACGGGTCATCTACCGGCGGCGTAATAAAGTCGGCGGTCGTAACCAGTGCCATCTCGTCGTTGAGGCGGTAGATGCCAGCGTCGTCGCTAGTTTCAAATCCGACGAGCAGATTCGGGTCATTTTTCTTCGGCAGTTTAGCGAGGAGTTCCCCCAGTCCAACTGGACTGACTTTCGCCGCTCACCCACACGTTTTTGCCAGACTTGTTAGGGTATGTTTTCGTGATAATCTATTTAAGTTCATCCTATCGCTCCGAACTTTTCAAAACTTAGATAATTAATGTAATATTGTCAAATCAGCAATTTCGTAATACGATTATGCCATCGCTGCTTTCGCTTGCGCTAACGCCTCAGATTCTGCATCCGCTCGGGTCGCAGCTGTAGACCGAGCAATGACAGCACCGGGGCTCACGTTATCTACAGTGCAGATATACACATCACCGAGCTGGTAAGATCTAATCCGAATTGTCCATTTGCCAATAGATTTGGTTCGAGTTTGATGATTTTTAGGGGTTTGCGCCATGTTTTCCTCCTTCAAACATTTTTCCAGTTTAGTCCCACACCCTTCTAGCAGTCTCAACAACTACTGACAGCTTATGCTTCTGGTCTGCTGCTGTAATGCGATTGCCGAGGACCGAAGTTGAGAAGCCACACTGTGGGCTTAATGCAAGTCGTTCTAGCGGCACAAATTGGCTAGCTTCCTTGATACGCGCAGTGAGTGCTTCCGGCGTCTCTCGGCGCGGCGTTTTAGTCGTAACCAACCCTAGCACGGCGATCTTGTCATCGGGAATCGCCTGCAACGGTTCAAATGAACCGGAGCGTTGATCGTCGTATTCGAGCAGCAGACGCTGGGCACGGATACCACGAAAAATCGGTTTAGCAATCAGATCATATCCCCCTTCGACCAACCACCGGCTGCCTTGATTGCCGCGTCAGAGGTGAAAGCCAAAGGTCACCTCTGGAAAATTGCCAATCACAGCGTTATCCATCTCGAGGCCTCGGCCCAGCCACTGATCAAGACGCCAACCTTGTTCTTCGTAGAAAGTTCTCGTTTGGGCATCGAGCAGCAACGGATAATGGGGGGCATCAAGTTGAATGTAGGTTGCACCCAATCGGACCAACTCGGCGACCTCATCCCGTAGAATATCGACGACATCCGCAAGAAAGCTATCGAGTGTAGGATAGGGGGACAGGGAATGTTCTAACGACCAGAAGTTTATCCACAGACTAGGACTGGGCAACGTGATCTTCGGTATGCGAGTCGTCCGCGCTCGCAGGTAGATAAATTCCTCTGCTGAAAGGTGACGTTTGCGGGTGAGTTTGTTGACAACGCCCAAGTTTTTGGGGCGTTCTAGGCTCAAACTCCCCGCACCTCCGTCGCCACACCAATCACCCCAGAGGAACGCATTGAGATCATATTCGCCAAAACCACTGACCGCTTCTGTCATCTGGCTCTGGAAGGATAGCCTACGCATTTCACCATCGGTAACCACCTCCAAGCCCACCGCTTCTTGAAGTGCAACCGCTTCATCAACCGCTTGATCTTCGATGGCTTTGAACGCCGCTTGCGTCATTTTGCCTGTGGCGACTTCACTTCTCGCTTTGAGAAGTGCAGGCGGACGGAGCAAACTTCCAACGACATCGGTATGTGCCGCGATCATGGACATCCCTCGCAATAATGGTCAGGTCGATATAGCACGATTCCAAGTTCCAGTGTCGTTTTATGCGTCCTCGGCAAGTTTGACACCAATCTCATCCTGACTCAGTTTTGCTCGATGGGTGGAGAGGTCAATCCCATACAGACCGGCGGCATTTTCACCTAAGACCTTGCGCTTGGCTTCTGGTGTAAGGTCAACCCCATATTCCTCTTTGATATCGTCCGGCAACTCAAGTGCCATAAACTTCTCAATCAACCACTTGGGCGTCCAGATCGCATAGTCGCTGCCGAAAATCATCTTATCCTCGCCTAACCAAAACAGGAGGTTGGCGATTATCTCGGCGAAATATTTCGGACGTGAGTGGATGAACGCCATCGCCACCGACATGCCGGCATAGACATTCTTTTCCTGCGTGGCAATCCAGCAGAAATCGTCTAATCGCGGCAGCCCGATATGCTCAATGATAAAGTTGAGATTGGGGAAGTCCGTTGCCGCATAATCCACATCGGCGACATCAAAAGCATCGCGATTGAGGGGATAAACAGTTGGTCCCTTGTGGACGTGGATGTTTTTAACTCCAAGTTCCTCGGCAAGCTCAAAATACTTGTAAGCCCACGGATCATTCAGCCGCCAACCTTTCGACCCATTTCGCCATTCGGCGGTGTAGAGCTTGAGTCCCTGAATCGGGTAATCCTCTACCATCTGCCGAAACGCATCCAGTCCCGCCTCCTCCGCTCTGGGATCAAAGGAACCGCAGAGAATAAAGCGGTCAGGGTACTTCGCTTTCATCGCGTTGTTCTGTTGATGGGTGTTAAACCCATTTTTATAAAACTCGTAAAGATACGTTGAGTTGAGGATTGCAACGTCGACGTATCCCTCCGAAAAGAGATCGTTGATTAGCGTCTCTTCACCGTATTTGCAATACTTTTCAAAGGACCAGACATATTCCTCAGGACTGAGGGCGGTATGAAAGTCATAGAAACATCGGATCCAGCCTTCGCCATACTCGTTACGCCAGTTTTCCGGGTTGGCATCCCAAAAGTGCATATGTCCGTCAACAACAAAAATCTCTTGCCCATTTTCTTTATACATTAGTAAGGCTCCTTGTATACTCAACGGCATTTATGACTCTAGCTCAGTTTTTACCTTTCCGTGCTGCCAGCACAGCGGTACAGAACGACCCGTTGGCTTGCAGTGCGACACGCACAGTGCGCGCACGTATCAGATACTTCTCTAACTGCTCGGCAGTGACCTCCCTACCACGCAGATCGATTATCAAAGGCGCGGTGGACGAGCAATCAAGGTCCATTTCCGCTCGACGCTGCAAGTATTGACGAGCGACTTCAGCCTCCCCAACATCACATATCCGACCATCGTTACGCCGGATCCGATAAGATTCGTCCTCAAAATAGAGGTCACCAATGCGTCGGACAGCGATCTCCTCAAGTGATAAACCCGCACTTTTCAAGTCCTGCAACAGACGTTCTTGACGTCTAATATACCCTTTTCGGCGAAAAAGATCGTTGAGTTGACACAGATCTTCAGATGCCTCATCCCGAAAAGCCTCCGAGAAGGACTTGCCAGTGTTCACACCCGCCTCGATTGTCTTCGCAGCGAAATGATCTTTCAAGCGAACCGCGACATCGTGGATTCCACTAACCGTCATCAGTTCACGGCGGGTATCCTCAGCCATCATATAGGAGAAGTTGGGCGCGCACCAGTAGGTCGGAAGATGTAATTCGATTGTCAGATGATCGCTTTCGGCTTCAATCGACTTGACGAAACCGAGTTTCAGAATAGACTCATCAAGCTCAGGATCGAGCACTCTCTCCAGCCGTTTGAAGATGACCTCTTGATCTAGGGTATCAGGAAGCGATAACCGCACATCATCGTACATTCTGCCCTCCACTTACGCCGTGCTGGACTCTCATCAATTTCTGCGTAATCAGGATTAGGGAACAATAACTCCTCGTCCTACAATCTGACGATTTTTGAAGTCGGTGATAGCAGTGTTAATGTCATCCAACGTGTACTCTTCCGCACGCATGTTGACACGCCCTTCAGCGTTAAGTTCCATCAACTCGACCAATTCCGTATAATTGCCAACAAGGCTACCGACAATTGCAATCTCATTGATGATCATGTGAACGGTGGGAACTTCAATTTTACCGCCGTAGCCAACAACGAAGTGAGTCCCGCCTTGACGCAACATCTGCCAGCAGAGTTGCTCTGCGCCGAGCTCTCCGACAAAATCAATGACGGCGTGGGCACCGCCTCCGGTGAGTTCTTTCAACTCTTCAACGACATCGGGACCGCCGTCAAGCACATGGTGAGCCCCCAAGTCTTTAGCCAATTTTCGGGCAGCTTCACTCTGGTCAACCGCAATGGTACGGGTCCCGCACAACTCATGCAAACACTGGAGGGAAATGTGTCCTAACCCACCTACACCGAGGATCGCACAATAACTGCCCGGGTTCAATATCTTCGCGGCCCGCTTGGCAACCCGGTAGGCGGTGATACCGGCATCCGCCATGGGAGCCACATTCACCGGCAACACATTCTCGTTAAGTTTGATCAACGCCCGTTCGTTGGTCAGGAAATACTCAGCAAAGCCACCGTCCGCACTCAGTCCCGGAAATATGTTATTCTCGCAGTACATATCTTCGCCCCGGCGGCAGCCGGCACAGATTCCACACGACCGCAAGGGATGGCAGATAACGGCATCACCGGGCTTCACCGATTTCACGCCAGTACCGACCTCCTCAACCCAACCAGCGTTTTCATGTCCCATGATGTAGGGCAACAACGCGCCGTCCGTATCCATCACGTCGCGCCATACCCCTTCGATGATGTGCAGATCTGTCCGGCACAAGCCTGCAGCACCGACACGAACAATCACGTCCTCCGGATTGCTGATGGTTGGCTCCGGTACGGTTTCAATTTTAAGTTCGACGTTCATCTCTTCGTCATACGCATACAGTTGAGCGGCTTTCATGTTGATGTCCTCCTTTTCCGAGTCCGAGCCAGCATGAACGGCTGTTTTTCCCTGTCAATTATCGGACATTATTGAGCCCCTTTTCGGATAAACCCATCAACTCTAATCTTGCTCTGAACTCTCCTAAAAATGAAGTGCCAGCAAACTTCCCATGGCTTATTAAAAGTCCACTAACAACCGTGAATCATCACTGCTCTGCTCTTGAAGAATAATGTCAGGAGTCACTGAAGATTGAACATCATCAGAAAGTATAACTGGGAAGATTTTCTCTAACGCTTTTTGTACATCACCTTCAAATGGTTGGTAGGGAATTGATAACGCCGTTAAGACCTGCTCAAATCGCTTGTAACCGCCTTCATCTCGTAGCTCTACCCAATGGATGCCTGAATCGTCGAGTTGTGCTTTACCCAGATCGGAGATCGTATCCGCAACAAACACTTGGGTATCACGAGCATGTGGAGCATCCGCACTTTCTGGATTTCCTTTGCCCATTAATTTTACTTCGCAACGGTATCTCATTCCAGCATTATCAGCCAGATAAAAGTCTGCTTCACGTTCCACTTCACTACCTGAAGCAGGAAGAACAGATTGTGGAAAATACTTTAGTGGAACACGGAATAGAGCACAAAGTGTTGTCATCAACGGTTTCTCAACCTGCTTTCCTGCCGCACTCCATAATCCACCCCGCAACGCGGCGCGTTTGACAGCAAGTGTGTTAATAACGATTAAACTCTCGTTAATGTTGAGATCTACACTGACCGTCCGAAATTTTATCGTCAACGAGATATCAACGTCGTTTTGCTCTGTCAAATCTTGAATTGCGTTAAGTAATACATCATAATGCTCCCTAGAGGCATCAAGTACAATCTGTTTCGCTGAAGATTCGTACATATTCGTGATCGTTTTCATGTTCAAGCCTGAATGTACAGCAATATCTGATTTGTCAAGTTTCGGATTGAGGAATTCCTCTTTGTACCAATCAACCGTCACGGAATGATTTTTTAACTTCGCATCAACAACTCGACCGAAAAAGTCGATGACATATTGTAAAAATTCGGCATCAATAAGCGCAACAATCTCAGCACGATAATCCTCACCTGCCAACAATTTACGTATGATATTCTTTATAACAACACCGGTAATAGTCATCGTTCTTTTTCCTTATTGAGTAATACTCTAAATTCAGCCAAGTTTAAACATTTGGGGTGGAAATCGTTAAATAGCGGATCATCAACAGTCTGCATAGTCTGTATCGCCTTACGGACATATTTCTCCTCCTGTTCAGTAAGAAGAAAAAAACGCTCTAACATGAGGGATGCTACACCCACTGTTCCGATACCTGCAAACGGATCAAACACTATATCCCCTTTGAAAGAATAAAACTGGATAATCCGCCTTGCCAAGTCGGTCGGGAAGATTGCCGGGTGGATCTTGTCGCTCGCTGGGTGGATATGCCACACATTCGTTTTTTCGTAGTTTCCCTCGACCAAACTTGCCTCAACCGTCTCCTCGTCGTATTGACGCATATTCCAATCTATCAACTTATCCGTTTTTTTGCGGTAGACCATCACATATTCCGTGACGGAGTTTGCCTTGTATCCGAGCGGTTTGCGATGTTGGAAAAACCCGCCGTTTCGGTTTTTGGCAGTTCGTTCCGGCTTCACCCAGACAATATCCTCAATGAACTCCCACCCCATCTGCGTCAACATCGGGTGGAGGTCGAAGGGAATGGCGTATCGCTTACTGGAGTGGGCACGACTCATACGCGGAACGATAACCGGGGAGGTATTGAGGACAAAAAAACGCCCCTCCTTTGTAATACGATGCACCTGTCTAAAAATATCAGCGAGGAACTGTAGGTATGCCTCGTAGCTTTCGTAAAGTGTGTAGTCACGGGCATTATAGTATGGCGGCGAAGTGAAAGTCAGGTGGATTGACTCATCAGGCGTGGCACTCAATACATCTCTCACATCGGCATGGATAATGACATTTTTGAGGGCATCTATACTGTGAGAATGTGGAAGCGTGCTCTCTTGTGTGGGTTCTGTGTTCGGCGTCAACTCCCGATTTATAGCATCTTGAATTAACTCATTCGGATGGTTCACCAACGCTGAAAACGCAGATTGAACTTCAGGGAGCATCTTAAAATTAATAAGCCCGCGAATTGCTTGCAAGACAACTTTGGGGTCGATGTCCTCTAGAAATTGGATAAGGATTGGGACCGATTTCGGTGTCCGCATTCGTCCAATAGCCGATACTGCTTCACGACGAGTAGCTGTATTTGCCTCCCTTTGTGCAAATTTTGAGATAGCATCAAGCAATGTTACATCCTTTAACTTACCGAGATTCTTAACGGCAAGCAGCCGGATATTGGGGTGCTCATGTTTTAGCAGATTCAAGAAGGGTTCTCTATCAAAATCTGATGGAAGCCTTCCAAGTTTTTCGAGAACAAACCGGAGGGGCTGCTCGTTATTCGTTAACGCGAGGTTCTTGATGAAAAATCGTTTGTCACCTGCCCATTTTCGTTCTTCTATATACGTTTTGGTTAGCATTGAGTTACCCTAGATAGTAAAGCAAGGGATGGGATGTGCGTTCCCTTATTAGCGTTCTCTCCCTTATTTCAACGCACATCATTCAGATCAACTGGCAATCCTGCTTTCTGCATATCGCGAGCTACTTTCAACTTCCATTCATCACCATCTATGCGTTTATAAAGTATCCCATCAAGATCGGAAGGGTTTTCTATCTCTCCTTTGATAAGTAGGCATACTTTTTGTCGCCCTAATGCACTTATAAAATAACCCAGTTCAAAAACGACGTTCTGGCGGGGTCTGGAGTTGAGTTGAGTTTCTGCTTCATTTTTTAATGCACCAACATCGTCGGGGGTTAGCAAGGCGATAGCAAAATCTGCTTTTTTAGCCTCTCGTTCAAACTTATCAAGAATCGCAATTATACCTTCGTCGGGTTGTCGATCAAGTATAATATTATTTAAGCCCAATTCCTTGACGAACAAAGCAACTTTATATCTGGATTCATCATCACGCCCATGCACGATAAATACATTATTGCCGAAACTGTGCCGTGCCGTATTTGAACGTTCTGAAGATTCGTCGTATAGGTCAAGTCGTTCGTAGATTCCCTGTAAGCTGTTAATGCTCTTTTTCATTCTGTTCACGGTGAGTAAGTGTTTGGGAACATAGATCAAGCCTCCGCGACTAGGGAATGGGCTGTAACTATCGCTTCCTAAACCCTCACTAAACAAAGTCATCAAAAGATTTTCATTATACTGTGACTACCGAGAACATTCATCTACCAAGTCCGCACTATATTCATCAATAGAAGTTTCCAATGTGCCAAGTAGTTCTTCCCCCCTCGTTATTCGCTCCTGTATCTTCTGTTTTACCTTTTCTTTGCCTTCAGTCAATTTTGGCAAAGGTGATTCGTTCATAGCTTCTCCTTTCATCTCAAATCTGTTTTGCTTTTCTTCTGCTTTTTTCTTATATTCCTTACACTCTGATTCTGACCCCGCTGCCAATATGTAGTATCGCTCATATTGCATTGATGATTTGAGTTTTTTTACTATTGCCATGTGTGGGGATTCATGTACTAAGGATGTATAGTGTATATTTGGTGTTGCATCAAGTGCCATTTCTAAATCTCGTTGCCGTTGTTTTAACTCATCGTCCTTCTTTTGTGCCAATAAGAAGTGTTGGTCATTATTTGATTGTGGGAATACTTCTCTGAAATCCTCCTCTGTTTCATACTCTATAAGAAGTTGATTAAAATTGAGGATCATATCCATCATACTCTTTCGGTCAACGATTCGGAAGTCTCCTATATCACTCACTCTAATTTTGTTACCTTTTGCCGTCTTAATTCTTGCTGTGCTTTCCATGTTATCTCCTCCTTTCTGGGCTGATGCCCGGTAAGGCTGATTATGGTCTAAAAGTATGTTATACAACCGTGCAAGATGCAGCTGATTTCCTAATAATTTGTAAGGCTCATAGCGTCCTCGTACATGCACCGCCAGTGCCCATTCATTTTTCCCCTCGCCGATAACCTCAACACACTCAATGTTTTCTGCGCGAATAGCCAAACTAATATCATCGAGTTAAACAAATTTTTCCATTTTATATCTCCTTTCAATATGAATATCCGATAAGAAAATTATAGGACATTCTGAGTATTTCCGCCTCAGATAATACTTGCCATTATGATGATCTATCTACTCTCAGTTCTCTATCAGCTTGAATATAGGCATTCTCTGCCTCTAAATAGTCTTGATAGTGTTCTTCACTATTATGAGGTAGAAGCCATGCTTGGTCGAGTCGATCCATTGCAAGTGCGTATTCTTGGAACGCTTTGCTCGGTTTGATCACCGATTCAATAGGGAATATGATAGCATTCACTTCCTTTTCATCTCCTTTCAATTTATTGATTCAACCTCACCCGTAACTCAATTTTAGATGGTCTGCATCTTCTTTCTTTGCGGGTGCATTTGTTTTCCTTCCTTATTAGCGTGTGGACATTGCTTCTATAAGGAGGAGCTGGAGCTTCCCGTTGCCCATTTCTTCCGCAAGTTGACGTCCTCTTTCAAAATCCTCATTTGCTTGCGGGTAGCCTCCTATTTCTCGCTTTGCGAAGCCTCGAAGCAAGTAGGCATCAGCGTTAGCTGGGTTAAGGCTTATCGCCATATCATAATCGCTTATGGCTGCAAAGTATGTCTTGTCATCTGCTTTTGCTTTACCCCGATCAATATATGTCTGGCTATTATTACCTGTTGTTGTATCACCTGGGTTGCGAGAGGTGCCGAGCAGCATTGCGAAGATTATTAATCCTATTATTACGATACAGGCAAATCCAAATACTTTCATTGCTTTTCTCCTCATTTTCTAAACTGTGACCGATCCGTGTTTCCCTCAGTCTAGTGTTGGTTTTACCTTTGATAACTGAACGCTTAAAGATCCTCAGTTCCATCATCAATCCTACCAATTTGGAGCCTTGCGAATCCAGTCCGAGAACGCCTTTCAATGAGATGTGTGTGAC
>JAGWBT010000103.1:19966-55572 GCA_021295755.1 Candidatus Poribacteria bacterium | reverse complement strand
CCTGAGAACGCCTTGCTTGTGTACGAGGGGTCGAGGAAGATTCCTTCAGTCTGCGCCATCAGTTTCAGGGCATCAACACATTCGGGTGTGAGGATACCGTAATCTTCCCCGACGTAATCGTCGGAGTTACGTACATCGTCATCGTTGATAACGAGATCAAGCCCCAAAATTGCTGCTGCATCGTTTGCAGCGTTTCGGATGCGCTCTGTTCGATCAGGCCAACTAATTGGTGCAATCCCAAAGGGTTTCAATTTCATGTCCAGTGCCTTGGTTCCGAGAATCAATCCTCCCTGCGTTCCGCCCGCCGAAGCCGCGTAAATCCAATCGGCATCAATCCCCATCGCTTCTTGTTGTTCGTGGATTTCGGCGATGCACCACGAAAAGGCAACGGCGGCGAGAGCTGTTGATCTGGGGGCAGCAAGGACATGGGGTTTTAGCCCCTTTTCCTTCAATTCTTCGGCGAGAGCATATTTAACAGCGTCAAGTTCGGTGCCCATAGATGCGTCAACAAATTCAACGTCCGCACCAGCCAAATCGTCCAGCAGTACATTCCCCTGCCTCACGCTTTTGTTATCCCGAGAGAGCCGAAGGTAACACTTCAACCCCAACTTTGCCGAAGCGGCGGCAGCTTGCCGGCAATGGTTTGATTGCGAGGCAGCACCTTGAATGATTGTGTCCGCTCCCTGATTTACTCCATCACCGATTGTAAAGGTTAATTGGCGCACCTTGTTCCCGCCGAACGCAAGCCCTGAACAGTCCTCACGTTTGATGAAGATGCGGGGACCGCCCAACGCCTGTGATAAGCGCGGACACTCTTCCAAAGGTGTTGGAAAATGTCCGATATCGACCTGTGGGAGTTGTTGTATTTTTTCGCAAAGTTGTTCTCTGGTGACTATAGCGTTTGATGAACTCATGAATTCTCCTTTTCAGGCAGCAATTCTTTCAATAAATTGGTCAGCTCTTCATTTTCTGATGTTAGTTCAAATACACGTTTTATTTTATCTTTGCGGTCGGCCTCGGACATTCCACTATCTGGCTCCCAGATGACCTCCAATTGCCTAGGGTTGAGACGATCGTAGTTAACTTTGACAATGGTGAGAGGGTAATTATCCGGCACCAATATAATCCAGTCGACGGTCTCGCCTCGATCTGAATATTGACGATCTGTTGTCAGCCGTCGATCTTGATGGGGTACCTCCCGCTTAATCCACTGTTTGCGCCCAAACGAATCCGTTTCATAATATCCCACTTCCAGCCAACTGCGCCCTGCACCGTTGGGTTTGGTTGTAACGTTAATCTGTGGCACGGTTATTTCCCCTTTCCCGTTCAGTCTCTTTTGATTTGAACTGAGGCACTCTGTCCATGGCTGTCGGCAATCGCTTGACAGATCCGCATCACTTCGCAAGCATCGTCAAGGCTTGCCCGAGGTTGTCTGCCAGCGAGGATGGACTGGGCAAAATGCTCCATCTGTTCGAGGTAACCGTGGCGTCCGTAGCCACGGTAGTGGGTTCCTTGATTCCATTCCAGGGTCGGGAAATCCCGATAACCGCCGACACCTCGCCACGCATCTGGCTTCAGATACTGTACCCGCTGCATGTTGTGCACATTGACTGCATGTCCACCATCGCCAGTAACCATGACCGCCGTCTCTAGTGCTGGTGCACCCGCAACCATGTTCAGCGTGCCCACTGCACCGTTGTCAAACTGTAGAGAGACAGCAAACGCCATTCTACCACCTTCACCGAAATGTTCAAAAGCGCGGAGTCTTGTCACATCACTCATAAGATATCGCATGCAATCCACAACTCTAGTGTTTCATGGGCCCCTCTCGGACTCGGTGCTAGGTAACGTCCCTCAAATAGGATGGGCTCTCCAAATTCTGCCTGCGTGATAATTCGTCTTGCCATCCGGTGTGCGGGTGCATGGCGCCACATCGTTGCGACCATACCGAATTTTCCCGTTCTCGCCGAGGTTTCGGAGAGGCGTTCAGCATCTTCCACATTGATTGCAGGTGGCTTTTCAATGAAAACGTGTTTTCCTAGTTCCATACAAGCGATCGCCATATCAGTGTGCATGGTCTTAGGGTGTCCAACAATCGCAACGACATCTAGTTCCTCTGTCTCAATCATCGCCCGGTAATCTGTATACCACTGTTTGGCGCCAAAGCGTTTGGCGTTGCTTTCAGCCTTCGCAGCTGATATATCACACGTTGCAACAAAATCAATTTCGGGGACCAACCGAACACATGGTTGCAAATTCCGGGTCGCATGCGACCCACACCCGATAAAACCCAATTTAATCTGTGCCATGACAATCTCACCTATACCTTCAAACGCCTTTTTTCGCCCTCCTTGGAGAGGTCTCATTCCACAGTATATGCCAACGCCATCTTCGCTCCATCGTTTATGGCGGATTTGGCCGCCGCCTCAATGAAGGCAACAATTTCTATGCTCTCGGAGATGTCAATCGGCGGCTTTCCGGTTTCAAACATCTGGACAATCTGCTTGAGAAGCTCACGGTAGATATAACTTGCATTTATTGAAGTTCGCACGATGGATTTTTCACAATATGCTGTGAAACCGTACCCCTGAGTTCCCTTCCGTATGCCGCGCATTGTGCCAATTCGTCCATCTTTCCAACGCCCGGTCACGACATCTGCGTCATCGTTCGAGACCGACCAAACCGCTTCACACCCAGGTCCCATCAGCGCATATAGCATTTCCACGCCGTGGAGTCCGTAATGGAATAACCCCGGATTGCGCGGGTGGAGCGGCGCTGGCGAGCTAACTTCTGCCCCGAGAATCTTTCCCGTTTCTGCCTCTTTGCTCCTGATTTCGACAACCTCTAGACCGTAACGCAACGATGAGGAGGTGAAAATTGGGACATTTTTTGATTGGGTGAGCGCTGCTAAGGCTTTCGCTTCCGATAGGTCACAGGTGAAGGGCTTATCCACAAATGCGGGCAATCCAGCTTCCAAGAACGGTGCTGTACGCTTATAGTGGAAACTACCTTCGACCGACTCAATGAGCACGGCATCGATTTGTCCAATCATCTCCTCCGGTTTCTCCACCAACGGCACACCGTACTCCTGCATCTGTTTTGTATAGCCGGGGATGCGTTCAGGTGATAGTAGCGATTCCCCAGGACAACCGACCACAATTTCTGCCCCTTCAACCCACTGCTCCTCATCTACATCAATGTGGTTGAGTCGTTTTGTAAATTCAACCACGTGGGATGTATCAAAATCAACAATTCCGAGCCGAATCATTTATCCCTCCAAGCCGCGCTATTATTAATTGTTCGGCTAAATGGTATAACTCTTGTAAAGAATTTTCGTGGACAATCACAATACTGAATTTTCGCTGATTTCTCGGTGTTTTGTCAAGGCATTTTTCGCTATACAAGGTGCTACCTCTGTGATACAATGTCAAAAATTGACGAACCTCTTGAAATTATCCGGTGTTGGGGTCTGTTACTCTTATTTTTCCTTGAAATGGTGTGCCTAACCTCTCGGTTTTCCAATTCACTATGAAATCGATATTGACGAAACAGGTCGTCCGCTGGCGTAATTCGCATCCATCCCCGACTGAGGACTCCCTCGTGGTCGAGGAGCCGCTCGAAATTCGGGTGGGTGGACAGAGCCTGATAGTTGTGATGCGAACACCGGGGCATGACTTTGATCTTGCTGCAGGATTTCTTTACACGGAAGGGTTGATAACATCGTCTGATGATATCGGAGCAATTGCCTACTGTGAGGATGAGGATATAGAGGAACCAGACCTGCAAAATATCATAAACGTTCACCTTACGAATGGGCAAGTTCTCGAAGAGCAGGAGGGGTGGCAGCGGAACTTCCACGCGAACGCTAGTTGTGGGTTGTGCGGCAAAATGACTATCGAATCGGTTAAACAGGAGATTCCGCCGATAAAATCGGAGATTCAGATAGATCCAGCTGTTTTGTACCGGCTCAATGATACGCTGCGATCGGCACAATCGGTCTTTGAAGCAACGGGCGGATTGCACGCCGCTGGGTTATTTGATGAACGGGGAAGACTGCAAATTGTACGCGAGGATGTTGGACGACACAATGCAGTGGATAAGGTGATTGGACAGGCACTGTTGGTTGAGCAACTGCCGTTAGATCGGCACATTTTGATGGTGAGTGGGCGAGCCAGTTTCGAGATTATCCAGAAAGCATTATTCGCCCGAATACCAGTGATTGTAGCGGTTTCTGCGGCATCAAGTCTTGCTGTCGAAATGGCGCAAGAGGGTGAAATTACGTTGGTTGGGTTTATGCGTGGCAAAGGCATGACTGTCTATAGTCATCCGGACAGGATTCGGTAAATCGCCGCAGAATGGCAATAACGTTATAATCAAGTCTGGAACGCGCAAAAAACTTAACATATATGGTGAAGGAGGATCATTCCAAATGGAAGCGATTTTAGGCGCGGCTCAATCACTCGTGAATTTGCTATTTGTAGTTATTATATTGGGTACGGCAGGAATCTCGTGGTGGCTATCTGTCAAATATCGTGAACGGTATGCAGAATTTCCGTGGAATAAAGCGGTGATTATTCTCGGAATTGAAGTGTTAGTGGGTGATAAATAACTGGTGGATTGCGATTGTTCTCATCGTTATCATTATTATCGTGCTAAAAAAGCGGAGACGCGATTATTAAAAAAGAAATGGAGTAAATCTCATGGGTAGAGTCAATCGTGCTATCGAGCTTCTTGAGGGAAGGCACACTCTCATTTATGGGGGCAGCGGAGATTTGTCATTCGAGGGCGGCGTTAACGCCTGTCATACGGATAACGATTTCCTCCTGCTCGAACAAGAGCATGTCGCACTGAACATACTGGGTGTGCGGGAATTCATGAGGGGACTGGCAGCGGCAGGACCCACAAAGAGCGGACATCCGACGCCAACCGTGTTGGTAACGCTGCCCGTGCAGGGCACCGACGAACGCGTGATGCGAGCAAACGCTTGGATGGTGACGCACTACCTTGATTGTGGTGTTCACGGTTTCGTACTCTGTCACGCCGAGACGCCGGGGGCGGTAAAGGTACTGATCGAATCCATGCGGTTTCCCTTTAATGATATTGGTGTAGGGGACGGGCTGGATGAGGGACGGCGAGGCAGCGGTGGCGGTCCGGGGCATATCTGGGGAATGGATCACTCGGAGTACCTGCGAAAAGCGGATGTCTGGCCCCTGAATCCGGAGGGCGAACTAATCGTGGGGCTGAAAATCGAGAACCGCCGTGCCCTTGAGAATTGTGAAGCGACCTGTAAAGTGCCGGGGCTCACCTACGTCGAGTGGGGTCCCGGTGACATGGGGTATTCGTTCGGTGACCCGGACGCGCATGATCCACCGTATAGCCCTGAGATGGCTGGGGCGCGAGCGCGAGTGAATGCTGCCCTGATTCGATTAATGTTGATAACTACAAGGAGCAGATCGACAACGACATCTTGATCTGCGGGGGCGGTCCCGAAATCGCAGCACTATGCCGGGAGTACACCAAGCGAACCATGCCGGCATAGCGTCCTTTCGCGAATGATCGCTGGCTGAACCTAACGAGGAAGGAATTTAATCTGAGTTTATGGCGACCAAAATACTGACAATGAACATGGACGATGCGTCCGCCGAACGGATCCGTGCTGTTTCCGATCAGGTTGAGCTCATAGTGGCCGGCTCTGAAGATAAATTTGAGGCAGAACTCCCCAGCGCAGACATCCTGATTGGTGATGTGCGACCAAAATATTTCCCAAAAGCGAAGCGGGTGCGTTGGATGGCGTACTATTCCGCAGGGATTGACTTCCTGATGAGCCCGGAGATTGAAAAGAGTGACGTTATTGTCACGACCGCGAAGGGCTTTGTCGGGATACACTTAGCAGAGCACGCATTCGCGCTTATTTTGGGTCTCACGCGGGATATCGCGCTGGTAACTCGCAACGCCAGTTGGAGCAACAACCGCTTGATGGCGCGGGAACTAATCGATAGTACCATGGGGATAATCGGACTAGGTGGTGCCGGGCGTGAGACAGCAAAACGTGCACACGCTTTTGGTATGCGGGTGCTTGCCGTAGATCCGATGCCTGCGACGGTTCCCGACTATGTGGAAGCGTGCTGGGACTTAGACCGTTTCCATGATCTGCTTGAGGTTGCCGACGTTGTTGTGATCTGCGCGCCGCTCACGCCGGAGACGGAGGAGATGTTCAATCAGGAGGCGTTTCGCCATATGCAGTCCCACGCGTTATTAATCAATGTCAGTCGTGGTAGGATTGTCAACGAAGCAGCACTGATGGAGGCGCTGGAACAGGGGCTTATCGCCGGTGCCGGTTTGGATGTGCTGCCGGTGGAACCGGTGGCGGATGATCATCCCTTGTGGAGGATGGAGAATGTGATTATTACCCCCCATATGGCCGGCAACTCGCCGATGCGGGGTCCTCGGTGGCTGGACACATTCTGTGAGAATCTGAAACGATTCATGATGGGGGAGGACGATCTGCTCAGCCGTTTCGACCAGACCAAAGGATACTGATACAATGACTCAGGGACTCACGCCGCAACGTGGATTCATCTTTTGGGTTGTGAAAGTGCTAACAGGCAGTTATCGTCCAACGGCTCAATCGGCGTGAAATCGCGGTGGGCAATCCACTCCGGGCGCTTGAATTGACGGATGTGGTTATCCACATGACAGAGACTCAGATATGCGATCACCCGGTCCCACGGACTGATGTTGGGCGCTGAGGCGTGCACCATATTTGAGTGGAACATCAGCACGGTGCCCGGCCCGCCCTTGGGTGCGACAATCCCACCCTCGTTTGCCAGATGGCGGATCCTGTCCTTGTCGAGCGTCCACAGCGGATAGGAGGTCGTCAATGTGTCATGCCCCGCTTCTATTACCCCCTGCTTGTGGCTACGCGGAATCAGGTAGAGAGGACCGTTGAATTCGGTCACCTCATCAAGGAACACTGCAATATTCATCGCCCGTGGTTGTGGCATCTGGTCATCGCGGGACCATGTGCCGTAGTCTTGGTGCCACTGCCAGACATCGCCGTTGAAAGCGGCTTTCCCATTAATTTTGTACTGGTGCATGTACACCGGTCCGTCAAGGAGCTGCATGACTGGCTCGATTAAGCGGGGATGCTGTCCCAAGCGGTTAAACGCCTCGTTGTAGGTATGTGCAGCGAAGGCAGTACGAACCGCTTCCCCGTCCTTTTCACGCCAGACCTCCTCGCGTCGCATGGCAAAAATCTTCGGGAGCTCATTTTTGAGGACATCGATTTCTGCTTGGCTGAACCAGTTTTTCAGGAGCAACCAGCCTTCGGTATCGAAATGAGCCAATTGGTCCTTTGTCAATTTCATGGTGCGCTACTCCCTCATCCGTTTGAATCTTTGACTCTTGTCTGACGGTATTTCTATACACATAGCGCCCCTCTGGGGCTTTGTAGATCGGGCAGGATGCCCGACCTACGGGTATATATGATGTTGGCTTTTATCACGCCGCACGTAACCAACAACTTGTTATATTACTTGAATTGGAACGAGTAGAGTTTGGCGTTCTTGAAGTAGAAACGTAGCTTTATCGGCTTGCCAGCTAGCGCACTCACGTCGGAATTGCCGTTCCACGATACGGGGTGGGCAGTGCTACCCACCGTGATTGAATCTGCGTCGTTGAAGCTGAATCCGGGCAACTTCTTATGGTTTGCCCTTAAAATCTCTACCTTTACTTCGCCGGGACTTGGACCTGCAGCGATCGGTGCCATGCTTGTGTTCAGATACAAGCGCGATCCGGAGAACCCGAATGGTCGAGTCGTCATCTGACCGAAGGATTCAGGTTCATCGAAGATTTGCCGCTCGCCATAGATGTGTCGCAGCTCCTCCTCAGACCTATCCTTGACCACCCAGCCCTTCCCACTGTCGAGAGATACGAACCCATCCAGACGTGAGACTGCCAGCCCAATACCCTCCGCGGACTTGTCACCTAACTCTAGGGCAATTTCAGGGGATCGGCTGTTCGTGCCGATGTAATAGGTGAAGATGTTATCCCCGTGAACAATCATGGTTTCAGCGTAGACGCTGCTGGAGTCGAAGTCCGCTCGCGCACCGCCGCGCGGGATGAAAGGCTCTCGGTAGTTCCGCTGAAAGTGAAATCCATCTCGACTGAAGACAATCTCCGGATGATGGGTCACATTGGTGGTGCGGAAGATCCATAACAACCCAACGTAGATACCCTCGTAGGCGATGACCGGCAGGCTGTAGAACTCGGTGTCGGGGTAGTCGTCTTTGTCCGGCACAAGGATAATCTCCGGCTCGCTCCAGTGAATCATGTCTGGGCTTTCTGCCCTGCCGATAAGCCGTTTGCCGTAAGGACCTCGCCAGTGGTGGCTTGCTTCCATCGTGACGTAGTAAGTTTCGCGTATCGGATCCCAACCTTGGAAACGACCTGCCCAACGTCCTAACTCCTGTCCGGTATCTATGACCGGGTTGTCTTCATAGGGAGTCCAGTTGATCCCCTCCGGGGAATAGAAGAGATTGTATTGCATCCCCCGTTTCTGTGTGTCGCCGATCATGATTAACGCCTTGAACCGTTTGGCGGGATCTTGCTCGCGTAGGTCTTGGAATGCCGGCACTGGGGGTAGACCCTCCTTTGTGGGAAGGATGTTATTGTCCGTCGAGCCGTCGAATTGGACGAGTCCTAGCGATGGTCGTTCCCAGTGAATCCCGTCTTCAGAGGTTGCCAGGCACATCACACTCCCTTGAGTGTCCAAGACAAGCCCCGCGGCGCCACCCGGAACCGGCTTGCCATTTTCCAAATGGACAGTGATAGTTGCGGAGGAATACCACATCTTGAAGATCTGGTCGGTTGGGTCAAAAATCACCTTATTGGGCCGCATGAAGTTGCCTTCCCACGGCCGTTCCGGTCGGATGACAGGGTTGTCGTCCACCTTTACCGCAGGGTTTAGTCCCTGTTTTGCGTTGACCAAGCTCTCGATCAGGTAATCATCGAAGAAAAGCTGCTTGGTTGATCCAATGTTGAGCATCGGCATGATTATTCTCCTTTATCAATTCCGGCAATCGATATCTACTGGACAGAATGAATCGTGACCGTCACACCTTGTTCTGGGCGTTCCAAGTTACCACTGTCGTCGACAGCTCGGCTTAGGATGGTGACGGTTCCCGGTTCTGTCGGTAGCCATTCATAGCTCCAGGTTTCGCAACCATTTGCCGGATGCCAACTGAGGCCGTTATCTACTGATACCTCGACCCCGGCGACTTGACCGTCAGCATCTTGAGCGGTACCACTGATTATCAAGGTTTCCAGAGGCAGCGTTGCGCCATCGGCTGGCACAAGTACCGTTGAGGTTGGAGGTTGCACATCGGTGGACGCGCTCGCTGGTATCAGGTTATCTTGTAGCGTCTGGGGCTGCACACCCATGTCGGCAAACAGATTGATGGTCGCTTGTTGGATATTTCTATCGGGACCGTTCAGATCTACACCCACTCGGGTGGAGCTAGAGTTTGCACGCTCCGGCGGTATACCCGTCTCGGTATCGTGGTGCGTATCTAAGCCCCAAGACCACTGCACCGTGCCCGCACCGAAGACCAACGCGCCGCGGGGACTTCCGGAGTCGTCTACCTTATTTGCAGACTGTTTGGGTGTCTCGTGACGATAGAGCGTTAGGTGGTGCGTCGCGGTGCCTGAATCATACACCGAGCCGTTGTCCTGAATGTAGGGAACGTTGTCGATGGTCGTCTCCGATAGGTGAAACAGACCGGGTGGCCGAAAGCCGTTGTCTATATCTTCATCCCACTCATGACCGAGCAGCCCCTTTGGTAAAATGGCACTTTCCCCCGGCTTGAGTTTGGCGATTTCTGTGTTGCGCCAGAACCGTAGGTTGGCGTATTTGGCTGGTACAATGAGAGGGTCATTGCGCCATGCGTTCACCGTGAAGATGGTGCCGGTTAGGGCGTTTTCCGGCTGTGGTCCTTCCGGATTGAACGGTCGTGGGTCACGCCATGTCCCGGTCCACACATCAGGGACAGGATCAATTTTGGCGTTGTCGTGTGTTTCCTTGTAGGTAACCAGCGTCCGATGTGGAACGTCCTCGTCGTCGATGGAAGGCTCCCATCGGGTTTTCCAAAATACTTCGTTACCGCTGAAAAAGGCGAGATTAACCCCTACATCGCGCCCTGCCTCGACATGCCGCCTTTGCTCAAGAGACCAGTATTCGTCGTGACCGACCGACAGAAACAGGCGATGCTTGCGAATCTCCTCACCACGTCGATCGCTATCGACACCGGTGAAGTAGGCGACGTCGTAGCCGTTAGCCTCAAGCCAGCGGACACAGGGATACTCGGCGTTGAAAACCATGTTGACTGCCCGGTAATCACGCGTCTTGAGCGGACGGTTGTAGCTCACTTTGTAGGCGCGGGGAGGAATGCCGATTGAACGTGGGAAACCTGGGTTAACCCGGCCATAGGTGCAGTAGCCACCGTAGGGGTTGTAGGCTTGCCAAGTGGTATCGGAAGTTTGGAAGAGAATGTCAGAGTGACTGTCGTCGTTCCGCACGACGAAGTAGATGTGGCTTGCTCGCGGTTCACGCAGCGCATTGGCAAGCCGTCCATATCCCAACGCGCCGTAGGCGTGTGGCGAAGCAAGCGGTGCCTCTGCTGGGCCTTCTGGACTGTTGTCCGCCCGCCAACCTGTGGGATCTGAGTCTTGTCGTACCAAACGCGCAAAATAGATTCCCGACGTTGCGTCTGAAGGTGCTTGCCAAGACGCTGAGACTGTCCAGTTGCCACAATCGTAGAGGTGGGTGGCTTCGTCTCTTAGACCTTCCGGCTGATGCTGGGGCAGTTTGACCGATGGCTTGATGGTGTCAACGCGACGCGCACCCATCCCACCGTAGTACCCCATTCGATAGATGTCTATCCGATAGTCGGTCGAGTCGGTTTTGATCTTGAAGAAGATCGTCTCACCGCGATTGATGCTGATGTCATGACCGAAGCCTTGGATGGTTGGATCGCCCCAACCGTTGATGTCCCATTCGGTTGGTGGATCTCCCGGCAGGCGGTTTTCTCGGACGATGTCGTTGGTGGTTTGGGCATGGTGATCCATCGGTTCGAGACTCATATTTTTGCCTTTTGCTTTGGCTCATGTCAAAAAAAGTGTAAAACGGATAAAGCGTAATACGTGAAGGAGCAGTGGGCACTATTTCATTGGCTTGACCCGTCTAGGGAGCCTGACCTACGGGGCTCAAAAAAAGACAGCAGCCTCTATTTTTACCCATCTGTGCTGCGTATCGATTCGCAATCGCAGGTAAGTGCTTTTATTGTTCCTGTGCTTCCGCCCAAGCCTTCAATGGGACATCGTCAGAATTTTTTGTAATCCAGTATTGAGAGTGAGGCTGAAATTCAGGAGAAGCGCCTAACGGATTGTCCTCCGACGCCAATGCACCGAGTAATTGCTGCCGTATCGGTGAGCTTTTGGCGATTAACTCCGGTGATTGCTGAATGTAATCCGCCGGACGGAGCCACCGGTAATGGTAGCCGACGTGCATAATCTTGCGCGTTTTGTCCGACAAATTCGGTCCGACACAGTGCCAAGTCGCTGTACGCCACACGACCGAGGCCCCCGGTTTCAACTTGAGTTCAACTGCCTCGGAGAGATCAAGTTTACCTCGCGCTTCGCGCCATTCTTGCAGGGGGCGCATGTGGCTACCCGGCATCAACCAGAGATTGCCGGAATTGGATTCACTCAAATCAGAGAAGACATAGAACACCTTGATCTCCATAAAGGGCAACCGCCCGTCCAGCGACGGTCCCTCAAAGAGCTCTTTGCCGGACAGGTCCGGATGCCAGCCGAGGTTGTTATAGCCCGCTTTCTGATCGTCTCCGTCACCGACACCAATAGCACCGGGCTTCAGATCCTTTGGGTAAGGTGGACGGTAGTCGAGATGCGTGGTTCGGATCTGAATGTTCCAGCCGATGGCATCAACGACCAACGGCAGCATTTTAGGGTGATCAATCAGGTCGAGGAACGCTTCGTGCTGGGCTAACGCATTGCGGATGGTGAAGGGGTCATTGGGACCACTACCTTCGGCTTGACGGACTCTAATTTTCACTTCGTCAATGGCTGACAGTAATCGGTCTAGCTCCTCTTGTGTCAAGAAATCTTCGAGGATAATATATCCCTTCTCGTCGAAGTCCTTCTCCTGCTGCGGTGTCATTGCTATTGACATCGGTTTTTCTGTGCTACCTAATAACATTCCCACTTATCACGGTGTCCACGCTCGCGGCGCAATACCTTCGACGTGCGTTTTGACATCGACAACCACTGGTCTCTCCGCAGAGAAAGCCTGATCTAGGGCGCTCGAAAGTTCGCTCGGTTTGTTGACCGTAATACCGAGGCAGCCCATTGATTCGGCAATTTTAGCGAAATCGGCGTCGGGGAACAGCCAGAGTTCGTCGGAGCCTTTCGTCCGTCCGCCGTAGACAGATTCGACACCGCCCTGTTCTTGGTTCAGGGAATGGTTGTTGTTGACCAGAATAACCGCGTTAATTTCGGATTTCACCGCGGTCTCCAAATCCCCCAGATGATACCAGATACCGCCGTCGCCGGTGAAGCAGAGTACGGGTCTATCGGGTTGAGCACATTTGGCACCCATCGCCGCAGGCAGCCCCCAAATATCTGGTCGGGATGTTTGAGATCGAGCATTGTGCCGGTCCAGACCCCCGAATGCCCTGTGTCGGAGACCAGAATTGCATCAGATGGCAGAAGGTCGGTCAGTTCTTTGCAGAGCCGTTCCGGGCGCATCGGCACGATCTCCGAGTTTGCCATATCGCTGACGCTCTCTTTCCAGTTTTGAACCAGTTCCTGGACTCGGTTGATCCATTCGGTCCGCGGTTCAGCGGTTTCCGCACCATCAATCATGCGGCGCAGCGAGTTTCTGATATCGCCCTGCATCCCCAACTGAATTGAGTAATTGCGGCCCAGTTCCTCTGGGTTGATATCGAGTTGGATGACCGGCGTTCCTTGCGGCGGGATGCTGTATCCGTTGGTCACCTGCCCTCCGGTATGGCTCCCAATGAAGAACACCAAATCCGCCTCACAGACCGCTTGGTTCGCACAATCTCGCGAGTATGAACCGGGGACGCCGACCGCCAACGGATGGTCGTGGGGGAACATCGCTTTAGCATTGAGAGCAGTGGCAACCGGAATGGAGAGTTTCTCCGCAAGGGCAATCAGTTCGGCACGCGCTCCTGAAGCAGTTACGCCTCCACCGGCAACGATGATGGGACGGTTGGCGTTGGCGAGCAGCTGGAGGGCTTCCCTCACTGTTTCAATCTCTGCCTCCGGTCGGAACGGTGGGAGTTGAGTAAAGGGCTCTTCGATGATGACTTCCAGATCTGCCTCACGTTCCACAACCGCCTGACCGGCGAGACCTTCGAAATCCAGATGTACGGGTCCCGGTGTGCCGGATGTGGCAGAACGGAAGGCTTGACGCAGGTAGATCGGGAGTTGTTCCGGCGCAGCGACAAAGGCGCTATATTTGGTCACCGCCGAAAACGGATTGATATGATCAACTTCCTGATACGCGTGGCGTTGCTGGTTGATTTGACTCTCCCGACCGGTGATAGCGATGACCGGGGAGCAGGCGAGGTAGGCATCTTGTAACCCAGCGGCGAGATTGACCGCACCCACCGACTGCGCCATACAGAGACTAGGTGCGCGTTTGACGCGAGCGTAGGCATCTGCCATATATGCTGCCCCTTTTTCCCCGTGGGTTTGGACGCGTTTGATTCCCAGTTTTTCCATCTCCATCAGCGCTTGGGTAATTCCGTAACCGTGGACGGTATCTGCAATGAATTTACTTCCTGTCATTTGAGGCATACTGTTTTCTCCTATGGGAACGATTTTTTACAGTTTTCTTGGAGTTCCACCATCGATGTTTATGATTTCGCCCGTTATGAACCGGGATTCATCGGCAACAAGGAAAAGCACTAAATTTGCTACATCTTCTGGATAACCCGGACCGTCGAGTATCTGAGACAGATCGAAAATTGGCTTGAAGTAGTGATGTTCTCTGCCACCGGTTGCCCCCGGGGTAAGGATTTGGCCAGGACGCACGCAGTTGACCCGAATATTATGCTGTCCGCCCATACTCGATGTGTACCGAGTAAAAGCCTCAACACCTGCTTTTGCCACATAATATGAGGACGACGGTGTCCCGCCAGTTATATCATACATGTTCTTGCTAAATCCGATGACAGCGGCAATAGATGAATTGTTCACTATAGCACCGCCGCCTGCCTCCACCATGTGGGGCCAGACCGCTCGCGACATGTAGAAGGTGCCGGACAAGTTGACGTTAATTACCCGATCCCAACCTTCATCTCCTTCGTTGGGGAATTGTTGAAGAGGATATTGATTGTACCGTATTTTGAAACAGCTTCTTCGACCGCCGAATCAACAGCACTACTGTCCGAGACATCGCAACGGATGAATGTAGCTTCGCCTCCCTCGCTGTTTATAGCGTCCTGAACTTGAGTTCCCTCCTCTACCCTTCTTGCCATGATGGCGACTTTTGCGCCTTCTTGGGCAAAGAATTGAGCGGTTGTTTTACCGATACCGCTGTTTCCACCTGTGACAATTGCAACTTTACCTTCTAGTCTTCCTGACATGATTTTCTCCTTATGCCGCTGCCTCTCTTAGAATTACACAAGTTGCTAGGGCGTGTTGACATTTTTCAGTAGTTGTATGGAACAACGATCCTCCGTTCCGAGAGTTGTTCCATACGAAAACCCCTACCACGACACAGAACTGAGTCATTCGTAGGGAACGGAGATCTCCGTTCCATCTGTTCTAAACCACCGGGGTAATTGTCGGTTTGCTGTGCTTGTGTAGGTCGAGATTCATATCTCGACACTCAAATGTCGATTTTGGAAAATCGACCTACAATAGGGCAACCACGAGGGTTGCCCCTACAAGGACTCCACCCAATGTAGGGGCAGGTCCCCGATGGGATCGGGATTCAAAGCAACTTGTGCCTGCCCATCGAAGATTCTCGGAGCGGAGATGCATTAATTTCTCAAATGTCAACAGAACCTAGATAACCTACATACCTATCAGAAATAACCAAAACGACGACACACATGTCGCCCCGCTGGGGCTTTGGGATATTCGGTGTGTTCTGCTAGCTATAAACATGCCGCCCCGCTGGGGCTAAAAAACGACGGGTTGGGAAACCCAACCCCTACGGGATTAGCCACGTACGTTAGGATACCACATGTCACACCGCTGGGGCTTTAGTGATCTAAACGTCAGCACGCCCTAGCAACTTAGGTTAGAACAGCGGTTAATTATCAAGTTCTATCTCGCTTTAGTCTTCATATTCGACCACAACATCATTGCCCTTAATCTTAACTGGATAGGTCTTAGCGCGTATCTCTGGATCTACTAGACAACGTCCCGTCGCAATATCGAACGCCCACTGATGCCATGGACAGCGCAGCACCTCGCCTAAGCCATCGACGGAGATTGTGGAACCGGGGGTGGAGGCGGGTGCATCGGTACTAACCCGACCGCTGAGTTCGCCGGTGCAGAGGGGACCATTCTTGTGCGGACAGATGTTGCGGACAGCGTAGAATGATCCGTTGACGTTAAAGACGCCAATGCCAGCCCTGCCCCGGAACGGTACGACGATTTTACGTTCACCCGGTGGGATGTCCGCCACTTTACCGATAACAACGCTTGCCATGGCTAATTTCCTGTGTCTATCCGGAGCATATCGAGTGCATTGCCTGCAAAGATTCGGTGGTGCAGGTCGTCATTGAGCTTGGGGAAGGTCGTCACCGGATCATTCCAGTCGAAGTGCGGGAAGTCTGAGCAGAATATCAGCGTTTCGTCTGCGTGCAGCATCTCCAACATTTGGTACATCTGCTCCGGTTTTTCCGGCTCGTGCATCGGCTGTGAACCGATTCGGATGTGCTCGCGGAAATACTCGCTTGGCAGGCGTTTGAGCCATGGGGTCTGATCACGGATTGCTTTCCAGTCCGTATCCAGATGCCACATCACAGAAACCGCCCAGAGCTGCTGGACTTCGATGAGGGCAAACTTGAAATCTGGGAACTTCTCGAACACGCCCTCACAGATCAATGACGTCGCATGTGCACTCGCGACGGTGGGTCGGCTCATCCGCGATTCCATATAGTAGGTGGGATAGCCAACTGGGGTTGGAGTGGTTCTGGTTGCACCGCCGCCTCCACCGATGTGGGCAACCACCGGCAGTCCGTGCTGCTCGCACGCCTCCCAGATGGGATGGTAGAAGCGATTACCGAAGGGCATACTTGTCCCCATTGGCACCATGACGGCAGCGGTGTCCTTGCGGTTAGCTAACCGATTGATTTCTTCTACCGCTTGGGCGGGGTCGGACGGTGAAACAAGAATGGCGTTGACGATACGCTCGTCGCGGTCAAGCCAATGTTCGATCGTCCAATCGTTGAATGCCCGGCACAGTGCGGCAGCCCAATCTGGATCGGGCAGTCCCGAATATCCGTAAAACACCGGGGGTCCGGTCAGCAGCCCGTAGTCGATATTCCAAGGATCTAGGTGTTCCTCTTGCAGAAATTCCAGCGTGAAATTGAAATCGCGTGGATCGCCGCCGGTATTTTTCTTTACCGGAAGATCTTGGGGCTCCATGCGCCCTTTCAGATCTGTGCGGTTGGTCCGAATTGGGATGTTGGGATACCCACCCAGATGCAAACCTTGGTCTAGCAGATGCTCCTGATTGAATGTTGATAGGTACGGCAATAATTGTTCAGGATTACGAAAGTTGTGATGGACATCGCAATCGACAATTGCGACGCCATTTTTGGGCTTGCCGGTCCAGCCCGGGGCAGTAATCGGTGTGGCTCCGACTTGACTCATACGAATGCCTCCTTACGCTTGAAGTCCGCCTGAAAAATCTGATGATTTTGCTATAAGATACCATAGATGGGGGAGCAGATCAACAGTTTATTTTTAGGGGTGCGGGATATTTAGCTCTTCTGCAGGAGGGATTTCCAAATCCCGACTCAGACGGGGAGAAAACCGAAAACTAAATGAACCTATAGAGTAGGTGCAATATTTGACATCAGTGGTAGACTTCAGGTAAAATAACGGCAACGTTTGCACAATAATTTCACCTCACCGCAGATAAAGAAGATATGGATCCCGAAGAAAAAGCACAACAGCTGGCATGGCTGGAAATAATAAAAAACCATATTGCCACATCGCTACGTATTGAGATGGATGATTTTGAGAACATACCGTTTCAAGCAAAGGGTGGGACATTCAAAATGTATGAAGTGTTTGACGATGCGTTGGATACAATTCTTGAGATGTTGAACGAGGGTTTGGCGGCGTAAACACCTCAATATGTTGGAAGGAGAACACAGCGATGAAACACACAAACCGACAGTGTCGATTAGACACGCTAAAAATCCGTGAAGCAGAGGGAACCCTAACAGAACAGGAGCGGACTGAACTTAATGCTATTTTCGCGGAACTGGATGCTGAGGAAGCAGAGGCATTGAAACCGGCACGAAAAAGGAGTCAACGGTTACAAACCAAAGCGTTTGAAGAAAAGACGGAACTTGAGTCAACCGTCGCTCAGTTACAAGATATCATCAATGAGCAGCAACAACTCTTAGATGATGCTTGTTCATACCTGGCTCAGTTGCGAGCAAAGCGTACATTGCTTGCTGATAAGTATTGGCGTCTCACCGGACAGGAACTCACCTTCACCGTTGAAGGGAAGTGATACATGGATGAGCAACGGCGTGAGCAAGTGCGCAAACGATATGCCTCCCGTTGCGGATATTGTGGCGTTCACGAAGTCGATGTCGGTTCGACATTGACAATTGACCACCATCGCCCACGGCGACATGGCGGTACAGATGATAATGAAAACGTCGTTTATTGCTGCACCCGATGTAACCAACATAAAGGGGCGTATTGGCACGAAGTCCACGCGCCGCACATTCGCTTCACCCGCTTGATGATCCGCTGGACTTGCATCTTCTCGAAGAGCAAAACGGTCAACTCGTTGGACAGACGCCTGAAGGGGTATTTTACATCCATCGGTTGCATTTGAATCGTCCACAACTTATTGAACAGCGTCTCGGTAGACAGGCCGATCAAAGAACACTTAATGAGGTCAATGAACTACGCCAACAGCTACGCGATTTACAGCAACAAATGAGGCGGTTGCATTCATCTTTCCAAGAAACGATGGAGGAAATTGAACGCGAGACTACAATAGACAGCTCTTTCCCCTAGTATTGGATAATATCTTTGGTGTTACCAAACGCTTTAACGCGAACCCGCAAAAAACGTTAATAACACTGTGCCTTATTAACTGTGCCTTATTAGCGGAAACTTAGCAAAAGGCTAAAAACGTGAAACGTGAAAATAATTTGCTCATTGGTGTCCAACCTACGGGGCTCATACAAAAAAGTGTAAGACACCTAGAGAAACCGAGTTTTTCCGAAAAAACTCGGTTTCTCTAAGCTACCCGTATTTTCTCTTGACATGAACAGAAGATTTACTCAGCAACCCCAAATAGAGGACAGTGGTGATTAGTATCCTCTACCCCTCTAGGAAATTCTTCAACAGTTTTTTCCCCTCGCTGGTCAAGATCGATTCTGGGTGGAACTGTACCCCCCAGATCGGATAGTCCTTGTGCCGAAATCCCATAATTTCGTCCTGGTTTGTCCACGCGGTGAGTTCAAGGCAATCGGGCAGCGTCTCCTTTTTCACAATGAGGGAATGGTAACGTGTCGCCTCAAACGGGTTTTCGAGGTTGTCGAAAATCTGTTCGTCATTGTGGTGAATCATTGACGTTTTGCCGTGCATCAATCGTTCGGCGCGGACGACATCACCGCCAAACACATCACCGATACACTGATGCCCCAAGCAAACGCCGAGAAGGGGTACACGCCCAGCAAATTGACGGATCAGATCGCAGGAGATCCCCGCTTCCCGCGGTGTGCAGGGACCCGGCGATATGACAATCTTCTCAGGTGCGAGATCTTCGATTTGGTCAAGTGTGATTTTGTCGTTGCGATGGACAACGAGGTTCGCTCCCAACTCACCGAGATATTGCACGAGGTTGTAGGTGAATGAGTCGTAATTGTCAATCATAAGTATCATGGGTTCTTCTCCTAACCGTTTCCGTAGGTCCTTATCTCGGATCTACTCTAATCCAGCCTCAGCGATTTCAATTGCTCTTAAGACCGCTCGTGCCTTGTTGACCGTTTCCTCGTACTCCGTTTCAGGCACAGAGTCTGCGACGATGCCACCGCCCGCTTGGACGTAGGCAATACCATTTTTGACGACAAGTGTGCGGATTGTGATTGCAGTATCCGCATTGCCAGAGAAACTGAAGTAGCCGACGGCTCCGCCGTACGGTCCCCGCCGCGTCGGTTCAAGTTCATCGATAATCTCCATCGCCCGGATCTTGGGGGCACCGGATAGCGTTCCAGCGGGCAAGCAGGCGCGAATCACGTCGTAGGGGGTTTGCCCCTCGCGCAATTCTCCGATAACATGTGAGACGATGTGCATCACATGTGAGTACCGTTCGATTACCATCATCTCGCTCACGCGTACAGTGTGGTATTCGCAAACACGCCCCAAGTCGTTGCGTCCGAGGTCAACGAGCATGACATGCTCTGCTCGTTCCTTCGGATCGGCAAGCAGTTCCGTCCCCAATACCTCATCTTCGGCTGGAGTCGCTCCACGCGGACGGGTCCCTGCGATTGGTCGCATCTCCGCAACACCGTCTTCAACGCGCACCATCATCTCCGGCGAGGCGCCAGCGATCTGGAGTTCATCAAACTTTTCACGGTACGCAAAGCGCGATACGCATCGAATGTATCGACCGATATCGGCACAGTGAAACGTTGCGATGGCACAACCTGAATAATGTCTCCTGCAGCGATATACTCCTTCGCCCGAAGGACAACCTGATGGTAATCTTCCTTCGTAAAGTTTGAAGTGACAGGCACACCGCTTGGACTTGCAGCCGGCTTGTTCGTATAATTCATCAACAACGGCTGCTTGAGTTTAGCAATCAGCTCGTCGATCCGATCAAGTGCTTGTTCATAGGCTTGGTCAGCATTGCCATTGATGTGAGCGTTCGCGACCACCTTGATCTGATGATTCACATGGTCAAACACAAGCAGCGTATCGGTGACCATGAAAAAGCAATCGGGTAGTTCTCTATCATCTTCGGTAGTGTCGGGGAGTTCCTCGACGTAACGCACCATGTCGTAGTTCAGGTAGCCGACTGCCCCACCGTGAAACCGCGGCAATCCCTCGACCTCGACGGGTTGGTATCGAGTCATTAACTCTTCAAGTACCTCTAGCGGGTCTTCCGTTTCCTGTTCAACGGTTTCTCCGGTGCGGAGGTCATCAATCCGGACCAGATTGCCCTTGCCTCTGAGTAGGATTGATGGGTCACTGCCGAGAAACGAATACCGAGCGACATGTTCGCCGCCTTCGACGCTCTCCAACAAGAAGGCGTGGTTACTTCCTCCGATTTTGTAAAACGCGGACACAGGTGTTTCCATATCCGCTAGTATAGTTTTGTAGACAGGAATCAAATTTCCGTGTTGCGCTTTTTCTCTAAAATCTTCTAGGTTTGGGTAATACATGGAAGTCTCCTTAAAAACTATCAGTATACTGCATCTGGGTCAAAAACCTTTTCACCAGCGATGCGCGTAGAGTTGCCATCGGGGGAGACTTCCCGAAAGAAGCAGGAACGGAAGCCGGTGTGGCACGCCCCACCTTTCTGTTCGACTTTGATTAGTAGCGCATCACCATCGCAATCAAAGGCGACCGTTCGCACGGTCTGCGTGTGCCCCGAAGTCTCCCCCTTAATCCAATATTCTTGGCGGGAGCGGCTCCAGAAGCAGACACGCCCTAATTCTAATGTCTTCCGCACAGCCTCACGGTTCATATAGCCAACCATGAGGACCTCTTTGTTTTCGTCATCCTGTATAATGGCAGGAATTAAACCGTTCTGATCGGTTTTGAGCTGATTTAGAATTTCCATTTTTGCTCCTTGCTTAACAGAAAATAGGCATAAAAAAAGCCGTAGACAACGGGGTTCGTATGCCTACGGCTTTGCTTTATAGATATGAATCCAAAGGTTTATCTCAGCAAAGGCACACTGCTCCCCTCAACACGATGCCACCAATGCCAATGATGAGATGCGATTTGAAATTGTGGTTGTCGGTTCAGGGTTTGCATAGTACCTTTCAGCATCCTACTTGTCAGATTACGTAAAGCATATCATAATGCCAGTTTCGGTGTCAAGAAAATTCCGATGCGGTGTTCTCACCCAACCAACGGCTGCAAAAACTCGATGCTTCGGCGTGCAATTGTCTCTGGATCCGGCTCAAAATTGAAGACCTCGGTCGAAAGATAGCCGGTGTAATGGATTTCCTTCAATGCCTCGATAATTGGTGGATAATCCACATTACCGGAACCGGGAAGATATCCGTTATCGTCGTTGGTGTGAAAATGTGCCACGTGTTCGGCGTATTTGCGGATCTGTGTGGGCATGTCCAAGTTTTCGGCTGCTGTACTCGTTACATCAAGGATGATTTGAAAATTCGGGTTATCGACCGCTTTGACCATCTCCACCGCTGCCGCCGGTGTACTGATAAAATTTGTATGTTGGCTTGCCAACGGTTCCATGCACAAAATGACATCCTGTTCTTGAGCAAATTCTGCACACGCTGCGAAGGTGTCTTGGGCGTAGTCCCACGCCTGCTCTGGTGTCAGTGGATCCAGTACGTTGCGTTCGTTGGGTGAACCGATGACCATAATCTTCCCACCCAAATCAGCGCAACATGAAATCAGTGCAAAAAAATAGTCCCGTGTTTTCTCGCGGATATCTCCATTGGGGTGATTGACATGCAACCCTTTTGGTGAGACCAGCAGCCAATGCAGTCCGGCGATTTCAACGTTTGCTGTATCCGCCGCTTTGCGGATGCGATCTCTTTCGGTTTGGCTGATGTCTACCACCGATTCCGCGAGCGTGAAAGGGGCGATTTCCACCGCATCGTAGCCGAGTTTAGCAGCACACAGAAAGACATCTTCGACCCCCCAATCCTCAAACATTTCGTTGCAGATAGCTAGTTTCATGGCCAACTCCTGATTCCACCTATGGTGGATTTTGGAATTAATTAGATGCTGTGAATGAGCGAGGTCAGCAACCTTGTTCGCGGAGTTACGGCACACAGAGTGTGCCTACTACAATTAGGGATCTTCCTTCCACCGCTGGATGAGATCTGTATCAATGTCAAACTGATCAAGGGTCTTCGTGATGACGAAATTAATCATATCATCAACCGTCTTGGGGAAGTGGTAAAAACCCGGCATAGCAGGCAGCACCACCACACCAAGTTGGGACAGCTTGAGCATATTTTCGAGATGGATGGGACTGAGCGGTGTTTCTCGTGGCACGAGGACTAGTTTGCGCCGTTCTTTGATGCAGACATCGGCGGCGCGCTGGATAAGGTTTCGAGAAATGCCCGCCGCTATTGCGCCGATAGTCCCCATGCTGCACGGTGCAACGACCATCCCCACAGTGCGAAAGGAACCGCTGGCAATCGACGCTCCGATGTCGGACTGATGGTGATAAATCACCTGATCTGACGAATAGGAGATTAGGGATTCAAGGCGGAAATTGTCCAGATCTACGCGGAGTTGTAGCTCTTCCCACAACGCCCTTGCGCCGGAGTCGGAAATCGTCAGGTGGATTTCATAGCCGTCACATCGGGTGAGGATCTCCAACAGACGCACACCGTAGATGACGGCACTCGCCCCCGTTATCCCAACAATTATACGCTTCAAGCAATCCTCCTCTTTGTTGCCATTTTTACCGGTTTTGAACGTTCTTTATCTAGTCTCCCAAGTTATTCTTCACTAGCATCAACCGGTCCGGAGAAATTTCGCCTATTGTTCCAATCAAAATCGCTCCTGAAACTACAGCGAGACGAGTTGTACGGATAACGCTCGCGGTTTTTAGACCGGACCGGACAAAGTCTGGAGAGTCTTCATAATTGCCGGGAAGTTGTGCCAGCAGGAGTGCAGGACGTGGTTTTCCAACACCTAAGTCGGTCTGTGGAAAATTGAACAGAACAATCTGTCCTGCCCTTTTCACACCCACCTCTCCTTCAAATCGGATTCATCATAGATTGGCACATCTTCGTTTTCAATATCACGCATCGCGGTAGCTAATGAGAAACGCGTCCAATCCGAATCCTCTTTTCGCATACTTTGGCGCTGCATTAGAAATTCAATAAAATCCAATGCTTCTGCTTGTAATGGTTCAGGTAATCTCTGAACTTGTTCGTGAATTCTTTCAGCAGTGGTCATGACAGCCTTCTGATAGAGGGCGTATCACTCTTCATGGAACGGCGGTAGGTTACCGTTGGCATCGAATGCGAGTGGTTCCAGTTCGCCGGTGACCTCCAGATCGGTGCGGAGTTTTGCATCTTCGAGTAAGGCTTCGGAGATGTCCACCTCTGCTAGACCGAGGGTGCTTTCAATTCGCACCACTTTTGCCTCTTCAGGCGGAGTCAGTCCAACTGTGTTCAGTGCGATCTCAATAGCCTCCCGGTCTGTATCGTAATAGAAGGGCGTTTTCGATTTCTGAGGTCCCATTCCGGTGATGCCATTCATGTAGGTTGCGTGCCGATCCATCTTTTCTACGAGGCGCGTCGTGGTGAAGTCTGCCAATCCAACGCCTGTTGCGTTACCGTCGCTATCGTCGGTCAGATCTCGGACGAAGATGCGCACGATCGCTGGCTTCTCTGGCTCTGGCTCAAGGATCTGCATCATACGACCGATGATGTTTGTATCCATGCCTGTCCCGCTGATATTCTTGCCCATCCAATCCACGACTAGAAGGTCAAAGGCATCAAACGGAAGACGTCCCATCAGCGATTTGGATTCGACGAGGAGTTCGCGTTCACGACGCATGATTTCGTCGGCGCGCATGGCAGCGACCTTCGCGGTCTGTTCGTGTGCGTTTTCGACCAGTCCAACGCCAAAACCAACTTTCCCAGCATCTATGAGCAAGCCGGTAACTGTCCGGATGATATGCTCAAATCCATAGTGGAAGAAGGCGCGGTGATACATATTTGCACCGTGCTGCTTGCCGAACCCGATCGTTAACATCTTCAGGGTGCCGCTCTCAACCGTGCCTCTGAAATCGGTGTGTGCTTTGATCCGATTGACTGGAACAATGTGATCTGCGTTGGCGGCGTGGGTATCAAGGAATACCGGCAACCCGTCGGCGGTTTGACCAATTTCGACGACTTCCATCGTTGCCTTGATTGGTACACCGACCGTCTCTTCGGTAACACCGTAATGCTCTAGCACGGCTCGCTGCCCTTCCGCGGTTGCGCCGCCGTGGCTCCCCATTGCTGGCACAACAAACGGTTTTGCACCGATGTCCTTGAGGTATTCTGCTGTTGCTTTAATGACGACGGCGATGTTCGCAACACCGCGGCTGCCGCCACCGATGGCAACACTATCCCCTTTGCCGATAATTGACGCCGTGCCGATCTGATCCAATTCCTCTTTAACCGCTGCGGGCAGATCTGCGACGACGGGGGCATCAAAATGTTGTTTTATACGAACCATTCTTGGTAGTGCCATTGATTCAGTCCTCCATATCTGTGAAATGTTGTTACCATGTTACCAGAAGTTAGGATGAATAACAAGAGAGAAATACGTGAAACGTGAAAGTCATTGGTTCATTAGTACATTGGTTCATTGATGAACTAACTCAGTTTCTGTTGTACGATTTTCTAACATAAGCGAAGGAAAATCAATTCGCCCGGCTAGTCGTAAGTGGGCTAAAATGTCCGTCCACTCGCTTCGATGAACGGTTTGAGTTCCGAGACCAATTGCCGGAATTTGTCTGGGCGGAGCGATTGCGCTCCATCGGACAATGCGTTTTCAGGATCCGGATGCACTTCGATCATCAGTCCGTCCGCCCCTGCGGCAACCGCAGCTTTCGCCATTGGATTGACATATTCCCAATGTCCCGTCCCGTGGCTCGGATCGGCGATGATGGGCAGATGACTCATCTTCTTGATTACCGGAATTGCGTTCAGGTCAAAGGTGTTCCGGGTCGCCGTTTCAAAGGTACGGATGCCCCGCTCACACAGGATGACGCTGTAATTCCCTTCGGAGAGAATATATTCTGCCGAAAGCAGGAGTTCGTTGACTTCCGACATCATACCCCGTTTGAGCATCACAGGCTTTTTCGTTTCGCTGAGGCGTGAGAGGAGTCCGTAGTTCTGCATATTCCGTGCGCCGATTTGGATAATGTCGGTGTATTGCTCAACAAGCCGGAGGTCGTGGCTATCCATCAGCTCTGTGATAATCAAGAGTCCCGTTTTGTCCCGCGCTTCGGCGAGGTATTGCAGTCCTTCCTCCCCAAGTCCCTGAAAGCTATACGGTGATGTGCGCGGTTTGAACGCTCCGCCCCGCAGGATCTGTGCGCCAGACTCTTTGACGACTTCCGCTGATTCCAAAATCTGCTCCCGACTTTCAACAGAGCAAGGTCCAGCCATCAGGATTAACGTGTCGCCGCCGATTTCAACATCTCCGATTTGTATCTTTGTTCTCTCACCGGGTCGAATCTCGCTGCTTGAAAGCTTATACGGTTCTAGGATTGGTACAACCTTATCGACACCACGCATTGACTCCAACTGCTGCAGCTCATGCTTGCCGCGTTCGTCCCCAATCGCCGCAATGACGGTGCGCTCTGTCCCCTGAATCGGGTGGGATGTGTAGTTGAGTGCCCTGATTTGAGCGATGACAGCGTCAATATGTCCTTGTTCCGCTCCAGCCTTCATGACGATAACCATGACTACATCTCCTTGACCAGCCCCTTTTACTTTACGAATGGTGGGTTTGAAAGAGCACGCTAGGTTTGACTCAAACTCACCCGCTCGATTTTTCCTGATTCAATCTGTAAGTCACACCAATCGGAATCTGCATCCGTTTTCACTTTTGGTCGCCAAGAAAAGGATAGCGTTGAATCGCTTCCGTTATAGAATACCACATCCCCGTAACCCTCCATAGGTGGTCGTAGCAGTGATAGGAGATTCTGGGGTAGGCAATGCTCACCAGCCTCCGTCCGCACTTCCAACATCGGCACAACCGCGCTCTGGATTTCACGCGTACCGAGCAGAAGCGGGCCATAGCACGAGGTAACAACTCCGTGTCCCCAATTCCGTCCATGTCCCACTGCAACCGAGCAGACGGCGCCGCCCATATCCGCGTGTTCCCTGCCGCCGCGAAGCACTCTCCTCGCTATCTTCAGGCGTGTGGATGCGCTTCGGAATGCCCGCGTCGCAAACTCCGGGTTACCGCTGAGTTGGTAAGCGAGGGTCATGGCTGCTGTCGATGGTTCCCGGATTGGCTGCACCGAACCGTCGTCGGACCATTCGCCCCAATACGCCATATCTGCCCGGCGACCAACACCATGCTCCCGTCGCCGGACCTCCTGCGGAAAGATGAGCGCAAGGTGTTCCGGTGAAGGAGGCATCCCAGCAGCTAGCTGAGCGCGAAGAGGCTGATCAAAAGTAGTGTCCTGAAATGTCCGGCGGTAGTAACTGATTGCAGCGGCAGCGGGGTCGTGGTACGGGTCAAGTACGGATTCAACGAGTGGTTCGACAATTCGCTTTGCAGCATCTTTGAAAGCCGTTTCTCCCGACAGATGGTAGAGGTCTCCCAACGCATAGATCGCACCGGAGGCGAGCAGATTTTCAATTCCTGCCAACGGATCGCTTGAGAGGTGATGTGTGCTGTGAGCGGCTATCCGGTGTAGATTTCTTTCTTCGACTTCTGCTTCGCCCAAGCCATTTCCGTCCAAATCCCAAAGCAGCGGCATTGGCGATTCGGCTGTGATGAGCCGCTCGGCACGTTTCTGACCGTATCGCAACGACCAGTCGAGGTAACGCTCTTCCCCCGTAATCCGATATGCTGCAAGGGCGATATGGATAAATCGGAAGTGTTCGGCAAGCTCGTATGCTGTGTCTGCGTCGTTATGGACTGTTCGGCTGCCGATGTAGTAGCCGCAAAACGTGTCACGGTCATAGTCGTACCAAGCGGGAATCTCCTCTACCCAATTTCCGATATGTTCGGCGGCATCCATCAGCATCGAACGCGCTTCCTGATCGTCCGGCACAAGATCTATGTATCGCGGTAGGAATAACAGAAACGGCTCCGTGCCGTGGTGTGCTTCCGCCTCTGGTTCATAGCCGTGCAGACACTCTCGCTCAACCCAACCCGCCAATGCGGATTTCAGGTCACCGAAATGTTTCAAAACGGTTTTATCGCCGGTCACAAGGTAGTGCGGAAACCACGCTAGGGCGTAATTGGCTTCATCTTCGCCGCCGCCGTTTGGTCCGGGTGGATCTAGCGCCATGCTCTGTTTCAGCCACTGATTCATATCTTCGCGGAGATCTACATAGTATTTGTAACATTCTTGAAGGGTGTTGTTCATTAGGTCCTCTCTCAAGTTTAGGTCAAGCCTCTAACGGTGCCGGCAATTCAGGCGTGTACTGATATTCCGGATCCGTCTCCTGTATCTTTAGGATTGTAATAATCTCCTTCCAAGTTTCATAAAGACCGGTCGGACAATGCGGAAGTTCATGTTTAATTAGCTTGTGCAATTTCCCTAGGTTGTAGCATGGAACTGCGGCATACATATGGTGTTCTATGTGAAAATTCATGTGCCAGTATAGGAACTGAACCAGCGGATTAAGGGTAATTGTCCGACAGCAGAGCCGGAAATCCGGCACATTGTCCGTAAGCCCTACATGCTGAGTGGTGTTGCAGAGGAAAAGGAGCCAGCCGCCGTATGCCGGAGCCAGCGTGATAAGGACGGGCACTAGCCAGAGACCGAAGTAGAGCGAGATGCCAATAATTAGGGCATGACCCACGAGTTGGGTGCGAGCCCAGTTGAATAACTCCTGTCGTTTATCCATGTCTGATTCAGGGAACATAACTGTTGCTTCGTGATCCTCCAACTTGCCGAGACTGAGTCGAATAATTGACTTCCACCGGGCGTAGAACCCCCATGGGTTCACAACTGCACTTTTGAGGAAGCCGGTGAATGTCAATTTTACCGGGAACACGACTTCATAATCATCCGGAGGGTGCAGGGTATATTTATGATGCTCGGAGTGGCTCGCCCAAAACCGAACATGGTTATACGCACCAAGAAAACTGAAGATTCGCAGGAAGAAGACATTCAGGAATCTTGTCTTGAAAACCGAGTTGTGGCATAGTTCATGAAACCCGTTCAGGAGAAATGCCCACATGGTTCCATGGAGGAATAGAATCAACAGTAATACCGGCAGGGGTAGGTGCGCTGCGGCATAGAAAGCACCAGTTCCTGTCAACGCGAGCAATCCGAGATGACCGAGGGTTTGGAGCATTCCTTTCCAGTCGCTGCGTTGGTTAAGAGATTTAAACACTTCACGGTCAATCTGTGGTCTATACCAATTAATCTTTCGTTGATCTGCGTCATTGTTCATACAGCGTGTTTCCTTTCAGTTTGGTGATAAGCCGGAATGTACAAATTTGCCGCTATAATAGCCTACGGTGTCTTCTTTACCCACCTGCCTCGACTTGTTCAATAAGCGGCTTGAGATTAGCAAAGTTAATTCGCATCGCGTCTGCGCCAGAGCCATTCGGTGGGAGGTAGTGTGTGGCGACTGCAAAAACGACATCACAGCGGTGGTCGCGGAGATTGCGCAGTACTGTCAGGTAATTGACATGACCTTCGCCCAAAGGGCAGTACTCAAAATCAAGTTTTAAGCCATCGTTGACGCGCAAGGGCACACATTCATAAAGCCTGCTGTCGCCGAATCCAATTCCCCGGCGGTCAGATTATCGGACGGATGCCACATAATTTTAATTCGCTCGGAGCCGACCCGTTCAACCAGAGCGCGACAGTGGCTGGTGGTGTTAGTATAGTGCCACGGCAAGTTGGCGAGGACAACATCAATTTCGTATTTTTCAGCTTGATCTGCCACGATCGTGAATATTTTGACCAATTTTTCCATGTCAACGTCGGCGATGATACCTCCCCGCGTCAGCCAACGCATGGGCCATGTCGGCTTGCCGGCTGAATATTCGCCGGGCCAAGCGAAAGTGTAAGCCAACACCGAATCTGCGCCGAGACGGTTTGCAGCTCGCATGCTCTGAGTGAGGAGGTTGAAATCTTTGCGAAATTCAGGATGATCCTGCAGCGTTTCCAACTCTAGATCTGCCAAGTGGATATGACCAAAAGCACCACCGGCACCCATCATAAACAGCTTGACTCCGTGCCGGGCAGCCCGCTCACCAAGCCTATCGACGCTGGCATCGGTTACTTTGCCGCCGATTGCCCAATCTAGGTCAGTGAACCAACCATACTTTGCACCGAGTTCCTCCGCGAGGGCAAGTTCTTGGTCAAAAGGTAAGCCTGTCATTTGAAGGAACATTCCAATTTTGAATCGGTAGTCGGTCATCGGTTATCATCTCCTGTTTACGTTGTCGTCGTCGCTATATTGATGGATAAATTATACCACAAAATTCTCAAAAATTTCTAATCTCTGTTGACATTTGACAGATTAAATCAACTTTGGTGTGCCCCGATGAAATCGGGATTAAGAAACTTGTGGTTGCCCTATGGCCGGAGAACTGTCTGCGTTTTGGGCAGGTACAAGACCTGCCCCTACATTTGAACGATTCTCCAAAATCGGTAGGGGTTGGGTTCCCCAACCCGTTGGGCGGGGAAACCCCGCCCCTACAAGACGGTTGATGAATTTTCAATAACTGGCAACTTACGTTAGATTAATATATGAATCCGTACATTCGTCTGCTAAGTATAACACCCAATATACTCCAGAAACTGGCAAGCGTGAATTCTCCTAAAGTTAAACCGAGGAAAAAATATATCGCTCGGCGGTGTCCCTTCAATCCGCCGTACTTGAGAATAATCCATTTGGCGAACCAGCTAAGGAAGATGGAAAACCAGAAGGGGTTTATTGCATAGCCAGCTGATATAACGTATCCTGCGGGGTGAAGCCCCCACCACAGAAATCTTATCCGCATTGCCATGAGGAAGATGACGCTCACAAACCCGGTGATCATGCTAGCTAGGTCACTTGTCCTACCTTCTGTAGGAAAGGTGAGCCACTGCTCAAGCCGACGAAAACCATCTGCAGCAAAACGCATCAGTGAACTTCCACCCTCCTGATATCCGATATGCAGATAGATCCAGAAGAATATAGACGCACTGAATACCATCGCTATGAGTATGGCGGAGAGTAAAATTCTATTATTTAGTCTGGCTTCATGTGCGAGTTTGAAGGATTCAAGTTGGTGCGGCATTGGATGTGGCCGGTAGGTTCGGTTGAAGTAAAAGAAAAAGGACAGTATCGTTAAATTAGCGGCACCAATACTTCGTGTGCCAAGCGCATTGACCATCATGATTGGTGGATCGCCATAAGCAAAGTCGTGTATGGGGGTCCCAAATTCCACGCGTATTCGGGTGATAGCTATTGAGAAGGCAAGGTATAGCAGAAAGAAAAGCAGAATGACCCCTACCGACATCCCAGCTCTGTAGCAAAATAGGGTGATGAAAGCCATCCCACCGAGGATTCCGCAGAGTGCCCATCTGTACCGGATCGGTTCATGAGAATCATCAATTCCTGTTTTACCGATGATTGTCTTGAAAACGCGCACGAGATGCCTTCGACTCAACCAGAGCGCAATTACGGCTATCCCCATAGCGCCTCCAAAGGTCTGCTGGTTCAGTTGTGCGAGATAGAAGGAGCCACTCAGTCCAGCGACCCCACGAAAACCTATCATGCTTCCAACAACTTTCTGGGTTTTCCAGAATAGATAGAAAAACCAGCAGGAAAAGGACATATCCAAAGGCATAAAGAAGGCAAGCCCCGCAATACAAGGGACAAGCCCTACGGGCATCCAGCCGACGGCATTCCACGGCTTTTCTGTTAGATAGGCACCAATATTGTGGCGGTAAGGGTTGAAACCGAGGTCGGGTATTACGGGATAGAGGTAACTGAGTCCGTTGACAAGGCTGATACCACCACCAACTGCAAATCCAAGCCACATCAGCTTGTTAGTGAAAAAGCCCTCCCCAACCTTTGTCATTTCGAGTGGCAACTGGATTATGGGATAGCTGAGTTTTTCTTCCTCAACCCACTGCCTCCTTATGACTACATTGATGCAGAGCATCACGAAAACCAAGACAACTGTAAAACTGACCCACGACAATGCAGGCACAAACCATCCCTCAATATACCGGAGGGTGTACAGACTGGAATCACCTTTGTAGTAGGGTTCCAATATCCTCTTGTCACTTACCGTTATCCAAGTGGGGATGTATTTGTGAAAAAGGGTCCCCCAATCGTTCTCAATAGTTGCAAATCCGAAGGCGTGTTCTATGATGGGGGCGAGCGTCTGCATCATGTCAGTTGCACTTATGGCTGATGCAATACTCAACATCGCGTAGACGACAATCAGGTCACTTTGGGAGAGGGAAATTTTAGGCAGGTACTTTCTCAGCAGTAGATTCAGAGCGGCGAGGATGAAAATGAACAAAATGACGTTGAAAAACAGCGCCATGTTTGTCGAAACGGCTTGGTACTGGTAGGGTTGTTTGGAGAGGATAAGCCAATAGCTATTTAAGGGGATCAGGATGAGCCCAATGGCGATTCCACGTAGCGTATTTCCCGATGATTTCTTCGTCACCATGTCTTCTTCCATAGAAGCTAGGCAGACAAAAATTTAGCCCCGATTGTCGGATGAGCACGACAGCAATTTGCTCAACACTGCAGATCTCCATCCTCAAATTCAACGGAGTATTAGGTCGTTATACCTTGTTTTCTGTATCTTCAGCCTATCCGCAGACTCCGGTCTTCTAGCGGCAGTTCTACTCGCACATTGCCGCGTCGATGGGATTCGCGCATACCGATGGCAATCTCTAAAGCCTCTCTGCCAAACTCCCCCGGACAGATCCGCTCTTCTCCGATCTCAATAGATTTGCAAACCCCTTCCATTGCGTCCACCAGTGAACTGCGTGGATGCCAAGGATTGGGGAATTGACACTGAATGGGGCTGCCGTCTTCCGGATGCGTACTCCAGAGTTCAAACTGTGCGTGGGCATTGCGCGAGACGATGCGTCCTTTGTCACCGAGAAATTCCAGCGTCCACCCAAACCTTGAAGCGTCAGTTCGGCTGTTCATATATGTCCGAACACCGTTCTCGTAAACGATGTATCCGGTTCCGGAAAGATCCTGATCTGCCGCTGCTGCTTCGTCGCTATCCATCACACCAAAAACCCACTTGGCGGGTGCACCGGCGAAGAGACGGAGGAGAGCAAAGGTGTGGCTGTGCAGGTTTGACAGACTGGAGGTGCTATGACAGATCATCGATCGCAGTTCACCGATTGCTCCGTCCGCTATCGCCTGTCGTGCGTTGGTATACCAGTTGTACCAGTTGAGGTGACAGGCAATTGCCAGAATCGTGTCGTGCTTCTGACACGCGTCAATCATCGCGTCCGCTTCAGCAAGGCTAGGACACATTGGCTTGGTGGCAAAGATTGCTTTTACGCCCATCTCTGCCAAGCCGATGGTAACCTCTGCCCGTTCCGCGGGTCGGGTTGTCACGGACACAATATCAGGTTGCTCTTTTTCGACCATCTCCCGATAGTCGGTGTAAAGGGCTTCGACCTCCCAACGCCGTTTGAAATCATCGAGTTTTGATTGGTCGACATCCGCAGCGGCAATCAGATCGACGTTTCTTGCTTCAAGCATCCCCGGTGCGTGGGCAAAGGGCCAAGGATAGTGTGGATTACCGATTACTTCATCGTCAATGGTGCTGCCCATCCTTCCACACCCAACAACGGCGGCACGGTAGATACGTTTGGGTTCACTTTCGTTGACAACTCGAAATGCTTCTCCTATAGGTTGAGCCATCTGATTCTCCCCTTCCTGATCTAAATTGGTTAGCAATTATGTTTGATGTGACTACCCACTGCTTAGGCTTCGATCGGCTAGGGGTAGTTCAAGTTTCTCACCACCCCGAAGGTGTGATTCCCGCATCGCGATACCGATTTCAAGGGCTTCACGCCCGTATTCCCCGGGACACAGCGTCTCTGTGCCTTCGTCGAGATCTTTGACGAGTGCTTCAATAGCGGCTTGCTGAGAACTGACAAATCGCTTTGGGTTTGGAAACTGCCGGCGAACAGGTTCGCCGGTCTGCGTACTTATGGAGCGATCCGGGTAGCGGGTCCACATCTCAAAGTCGGCGTGCTCGTTGCGGGAAGAGAGCCAACCGTCGCTTCCAATGAAATCGAATTGATGCCAGCCACCGGTGGTGATGAACCCCCGGACATCATTTTCGTAGAGAATCATGCCGCTCCGCCTGTTATCACTGTCGATATGTCCAACGACCCACTTGGCGGGTGCACCGGCAAACAGGCGAAATAGGGAAAGTGTATGCCCTCCGTGCATGTAGCTACAGAGCATTGATGTAAGCTTACCAATCTCTCCCGCTCGAATGGCTTCGAGGCAGGCCAAAAACCAGGGACTCCAGTTCTGGTGACAGGCAATCACTAGCAGGACGCCATGCTTCCTACACGCCTCGATCATTGCATCGGCTTCGGCGAGACTCGGAGCAATCGGCTTAGTTGCATAGATTGCCTTTACCCCACCTGCTTCTGCCGTTCCGATAACAACTCCCGCTCGTTCCGCAGGCCGGGTGGTCACACTCACAATGTCGGGTTTCTCGTTGGCAAGCATTTGCCGGTAGTCGGTGTAGAGGGCATTGACACCCCAACGGCGTTTAAAATCCTCCAACTGATCCGGTAACAGGTCTACACCCGCGACCAATTCCACTCCCTTTGCTTCGACGTAGCCGGGCGCATGCGCCATTGGGTAAAAAAAATGGGGGCGCACATCGTCTTCGTCGTCGATAGTGCTCCCAATCCGTCCACAACCGATAACAGCTGCTCGATAGGCTGCCATATCAATTACCTCCTCAAAGCGATCTGGGGGAAATCTTTTTGAATTGTTCTGATAAACAAAGAGGGCAATCCCCTTTGTGTAGTGACGGACTGTCACCGAAATAGTAAGAAGATTACCCTCTCAGATTTCTACTTTGATTTCACCCACGGAATATATCCCGTGGTTAGTGTGAGGCTTTAATTTGTCCCCATGTTGTGGTAAGGCTGTTGGCAGGATTGACGGATAAGAATGCGTCTTGTCCTGTCTCCATATTTGCCTTAATCTCCTCCTCACTCAGCTGCCGCGTCCAGAAGCGGAATTCGTCGAGGAGGCCTGTGTATGGGTTGTTCCCATCAACACGCTGTCCGAGATGGATGCCGAAAGCCTGATTTCTGGTGACAGAAGCTTCGTCACCCTTACCTGAACCGACCTTCCTGCCATCAACGTATATGTCGAGTGTGGCACCTCTGCGGACAAAAGCGTAATGATGCCACTGACCATCGTTATACGCTTTTGGTGTTTCGACGATGGGACCGTTAGGTTCTACGCCATCCCAGAAGAGACATGTAATATTATTTGGGGGATGCGTTCTGATCCAGAACTGCGGTTCGCCACCACCGACATTGAATCCCCATATTAGACTTCCAGCATTTGCCTGTTCGTCATAATTGAACCAAATCTCTGTGGAGAAGTCGTCGGCCCCAACATCCATGGAGTCATGCCAAGGCATGTCTACAAAGCTTTTACCATCCAGTTCAATTGCGCCGCCGTGTTTTCCGTCGGCAACAAACTTGGCACTCTGAATTAACTTGCCGTCGTTTACCCCCAAGGGGCTCAAATCTTCTGCCACATTTCCGTTCCCCTCATCCATTGGCAGGTAGATAACCAAACCGTCAGTGTCTGCCGCGGTGTGTCCCACGATAGGTATTAACACAAGGACAATGACTAACAGTGCTGCAATGACATAGTTAAACATCAGTGATTCCTCCTTTGACATATTCTCAGACCTAAAGGATTCAGGTTCTTCCAAATCCGTTCGTTAGTGAGATTTTGTTATTAATAACATTTGCTATTCAAAGGTAGTTTGACGGCGCCTTCCCGATGCAAAGTTAGGACTGAGAAGCGTGCCATGGACAGTGTTCTGCCCACATTTACAAGAAAACATTGTAATCCCGGTTTTTATCCCTAGTGATTACAAACCATATTAACCACGAAACCCTTGTAAATACAAGGGGTTGGTTTCGTTGGGTTGTCCCTATCTCCGGCTCTTGAGGGAGAAGGCAAGCCCTTACGAAACCTCCGGTTTGGTTGTATCGCACTGATGCGTACCAAACCATGAATCCACGATTCTGTAAACGTTATCTCAACGCAAAGGAATCGGGAATACAGTTAGTCTATCTCTCAAAGCTAAAGCATTGGGTTCTTTGACATACTCCCCGCCCTAAAGGACGAGTATTCTTTCGTCCTTTAGGAACGGTAATTGCGCTATCAACAAGGACA
>JAGWBT010000103.1:0-19871 GCA_021295755.1 Candidatus Poribacteria bacterium | reverse complement strand
GTTTGTAGACGTTGACACAAGGAGCCAATCTGTATCACCGCATTAAAAGACGGGGGTTTAGATTGGAAGATTTTGATAACTAAATAAGTTTTCTTAAGATCACGCTTTTACGAGTGCAAATTCCAATAGAAATGATACCGCTGAAGTTCAACACTATCAATCTAAAGTCTCAAAATTTTCGGAGAATTGTGTTGTTCAACACGATGTTAAGTGCCAATCTATTACAAGATAGTAATTGCGATTGAGAATGTTCTGCCGGTCAATGCTATCAACCCGATTACTCAAATCGTGCTTTGATCTGTCCCCAAGTTGTGGTTAACATACCGTCGGGAGAAACCCCCAGAAGCGGACCGAATCCTAGGTTCATATTGTCTTTTATCTCAACCACGGGCAGCGCGCGATTCCAGATGCGCACCTCATCAATGATGCCGTGGAAGTTTCTGAAGCCGGCAAAACTCCCGCCGATCCGGAGGTCGTTGTCTACATCTTTCAATGGGAGTGCCTCGTTTCCTTTATCCTCGAACACCAGTTTCCCATTGAGGTAAACGCGATGCTCGCCTTCCTCCCAAGTTCCTGCGGCGTGATACCAGACATCGTTATTTACCTCAGCCTCCGGGTTCGGGTCATTGTTTTTCCTTGACCCTTGCTCTACGCTGAGTTGGAGGGTAAGTTTTACACCGTGCTTTCTAAACTTGAGCGCAAAGCCACCCCTCAACGGGTCGCAGTCGCAACTATCGTTAGTAATTGATTCCTTAGCGATGAGTCGAGGAGCGGTAGAGATCCCTTCCCCTTTCATGAGGAACCAACACTCGGCTGTGCCTGCGGATTCATGCAATTGGAGTTCCTTAGAATTTTTCGTCTCGATGATAACAACATCATCATCGCCATCAAATTCTATCGCCTTTCCATGCTTTCCTGCCACCCATTGTGGTCCCCCTTCGAGTTTTCCATGGTTACCGACTTCATTAAATGGCATGTAAAGGATCAAAGAGTCGTCATTTGCATATTTCTGGGCGTTGGTCAAAGATGGCAGGATTAATAGGCTGGCTATCGCGAGAGTAAGAAACAATATCCTCATGACTTTATCCTCCTATTCCTAATAGGAGTTACGCACTTCAGCCCCAATTTATCGGGGCTGTGCTGAATCGCCGAGCTACAGGTCGAAGTCTCCCGACACGGAGACTTTGAGCATTCAACTGCGTAAATCCAATAGAAATGACACCGCTGAAGTTCAACATTATCAATCAGAATATCGGGATTAGTAAAAAAGTGTGTTAGCTAGGTTCTGTTGAGATTTGGGTGTCGAGATCTGAATCTCGACCTACGGGTTATCTGCATAGCAAATGCAATCAGAAACACTTTGCCGGTCAATGCTATTAACGCAATCACTCAAATCGTGCTTTGATTTGTCCCCAAGTTGTGGTTAACATTCCATCGGGAGAAACACCCAGCAGTGGGCCGAATCCCAACTTCATGTTGTCTTTTATCTCATTTATGGGGAGCGCGCGATTCCAAACGCGAACTTCATCAATAATGCCGTGGAAGTTTCTGAGACCTGCGAAAGTCCCACCGATCCGGAGGTCGTTGTCTACATCTTTCAGTGGGAGTGCCTCGTTTCCTTCATCCTCGAACACCAGTTTCCCATTGAGGTAAACGCGATGTTCGCCCTCCTCCCAAGTTCCTGCGGCGTGATACCAGACATCATTATTTACAGTAGCGTCCGGATTCGGGTCATTGTTTTTCCTTGATCCCTTTTCCACGCTGAGTTGGATGTTAAATTTTCCGTGCCTTCTAAACTTGAGAGCGAAGCCACCCCTCAACGGGTCGCAGTCGCAATGATCGTTAGTAATTGATTCCTTAGCGATGAGTCGAGGGGCGGTAGAGATGCCCTCTCCTTTCATGAGGAACCAACACTCGGCTGTGCCTGCGGATTTATGCAATTGGAGTTCTTGGGAATCTTTTGTTTCGATAATTACAACATCGTCATCGCCATCAAATTCTATCGCCTTTCCATGCTTTCCTGCCACCCATTGTGGTCTCCCTTCGAGTTTTCCATGGTTGCTTCATTAAATGGCATGTAAAGGATCAAAGAGTCGTCATTTGCATATTTCTGGGCGTTGGTCAAAGATGGCAGGATTAACAGGCTGGCTATCGCGAAAGTGAGTAACAATATCCTCATAACCGTATCCTCCTATTCCTAAGTTTCGATTAATTTTTGACTTTCACGCTTTACGAGAAAATAGGGGAGATATACCCCAAAACGGTTAAGGAATGAGAGTTTAACCACCGATACGTTTCGACCGACTCTTCCTAATTACTCCTTCCTAAGGAACAACTCTTCCTCTTGCGAAGGAGAAATCAGAGCAGGTTAATGATGGAGTTATTTAGTTGCCGGTCCCAAATAACTTCTAACCTCACTGTGGATAGTATCCTTGATGGAGCTGCATGAATTGGAAACAGATAGTCCAAACTCGAATACTATTATAACACAAATTCCAGAAAAATAGAACATAAACTGGGAATTTGTAGCTGCAAGATGCGAATGCCCCGAAATCCCGGCACAGTTTTGTCATATCCTTCTGAGATTTTACCATTTTTTTGTAACTCTTTTTGAATCTGTGCTATAATATCGACGGTTCCAGTCCAAGGGTATGATTGGAGATTGTTCAACGGTTTTGGGGTGATATTTTCCCCGTTTCATAGTGGGTCGTGCGTGCATTTTGGAAAGACTAAAGTAGAGCGGTGATAGTCTATTCAAACCGAAACGTTGAAGCACATGAACCAGCGAGCAGCAGAACCTGTTCTTGACGTAATCAAGACGCTGTGGTGCCCCTCCAAACTAATTTCGTGGAGCAAGCTATAGAAGGTAAAGGTTAAAAATTACTGGTAAATAATCAATAGGAGGATAAGGTTATGAAGACACCGTTTCTTGTTTTAGCAATAGCTAGTCTTTTGATGCTTCCGTCTTTAACTCCTGCACAGAAATATGCAAATGATGAATCTTTAATCCTGTACCTTCCATTTAATGAAGGGGAAGGCGATACAGCCTTCGATAGGTCCAGATTTGGTCACCATGGTAAGTTAGATGCCCCACAATGGGTTCCGGGCAAGTTTGGCAAAGCGCTAGAGTTTGATGGAGAAGATGATGTCGTGATCATCGAAACGAAAGATTCTAAGGAACTCCAGATGGAAGGATCGGATGGCACACTGGAGTGTTGGTTTATGATGAAAGGAGAAGGCAACGCAAATCTTCCTCGACTCATTGCCAAAGAATCAGTGACTAACGACTGGGTTGTCACACATGGACGAGGCGGTTATACACTCCGGTTTCAGAAGTATTCTAAGTTTAACCTCCAACTCAGTGTGGAGGAAGGATCACGGGAAATCAATAAAGAGAAAAAGGAGGCTGGTGTAGATTTCAATGTCTGGTATCACGCTGCCGGCACTTGGAAGAAGGCCGAGCACCGTGTTTATCTCAATGGGAAGTTGGTAAATGAGGATAAGGCGGCAGATCTGACGTTTCCAGTGGAAGACAAGGAGAACGACCTGCGAATTGGCGGTACTTTCGCAGGGTTCAGGAATTTCCAAGGCATCATCGATGAGGTACGCATCTGGAATCGTGCGCTGCCTGTGAATGAGCTAAAAGACAATATGAAGCTGGGGGTTGGTCCGCTTCTGAGCGTTTCTCCCGCTGGGCAGCTAACCACCGCTTGGGGACGAATCAAAGCATGGCGGAAGTGATTCTGGCATACTACAAACCCAAACGTCCTCGCCTGAATTTGCTATCCCACAAAAAGAAAAACGATACACCGGGTTAGAAGCGAATAAGTCCGCGTGCAACTTCCCCGTTCAGCATGTCATCAAACGCTTCATTCACCTCTTCTAATTGATAGGTTCGGGTAATCAGTTCATCCAACTTGAGCATACCAGCGCGATAAAGTGCAAGTAGACGTGGCATGTCATAGCGGGGACGTGCCGAACCGTAGTTACTGCCCATTATCGTTTTTTCGCCCCAGAACACAATCGCCGCGTCGAGGGACAGCGGTTCGAGAGGTGGAGCACCAACCCAGATCGCTTTTCCTCGATTGCGTATTGCTCGCACTGTTTGTTCATAGGTGGTGCGCGTGCCGATTGCCTCGAACGCATAATCTGCGCCCAATCCATCCGTCAAGACTTGGATCTCTGGAATCGGATCGACTTCGCTGGCGTTGATTGTATGCGTGGCACCAAACTGGCGTGCCATTTCTAGCTTTGAATCCACCAGATCGACCACAATAATTCGCTCAGCACCGGCGATGACTGCCCCCTGAACGACATTTAAGCCGATGCCGCCGGCACCAAAAAGCACCACACTGCTCCCCGGCCGCACTTGAGCGGTATTGGTCGCTGCGCAAACCCCTGTTGTGACACTACAACCGATGAGAGCAGCCGTATCCAGTGGGATGTCATCATCGAGTGGAATCGCGCATTCTTGCGGGATCACGCTGTATTCCGCAAAGGAAGCCACCATCCCAAAATGGTGGATGGGCACCCCATTCTTTTTGTAACGGGTCGTGCCGTCAAGCAGGTTTCCACGTCCTCCCTGTCTTGACTTCATGCAGAGATTGCCATATCCTTGCGTGCAATAGCTACAGTGACCGCACGACGGCACCCACGAGAGAATCACGCGATCGCCCGGTTTCACTAAGGTAACACCGGCACCGACCTCCTCGACGACACCCGCACCTTCATCTCCCAACACTATAGGGAACGGGACGCCCAACATGCCGGTGATTGCGTGATGACAGCTATGACAAACTCCAGTCGCTGCAATTTTAACGACAATTTCGCCCGCTTTGGGCGCTTCCATCTCGATATCTTCGACGACAACCGGTTGGTTCAGTCCATATAAAACAGCAGCTTTCATAATTTTTTCCTCCAGTAGTTAAACTATTCCTCGATCTGTGCTCATTTGTAACGGCAGCTTAGGCGTCAATGTAAATAACTTGGTGAGGTCGAATAGACAGTAGTACTTCGTGTAGTTTCGGTATCATTGGTAGAAGTGTTCCCAACCGATTATTGGGTGCAACAAGTACGATCACTGCAATATTAAAACGGTTGAGGTTCTGCTGGTATTCAATGTTCTGATCCGCGGTTACCCAAACGTCAAATTCGCTTTCCGCCACACGAAGCAATTCACCGTTTTTCATACCTGACCAACCTTTTTCTTGAACCATAAAAATAGTGTGGTCTGCTAATTCTCTTTTCAGTTTTTTAGGTAGACATTCGTCAATGAGAATTCGCATAGGCGTGTGTTAGCAGCATCTCCTTTGCCAGTTCCAATGTTTGGATAGCTTGGTCACGACTTACAGAAGGAAAATCATCTAGGAATTCGTCAAGACTATCGCCAGCCTCCAAATAGTCGATCAGATTTTTGATGGGAACGCGCGTGCTGTTGAATACAGGTGTGCCAGAAAGAATTTCGTCATCGCACGTGATGACACTGTCTGTCATTATTGTTTTTTGTTCTTTAGGTTCCATAATTTATCACCCCCTCAATAGAAGTTCGGTTACACAACCTTGCTATCATTTTAACATTTCCTGTTAAGCGAATACCAACCAAATCATTACGGGGTTGTATCAGTTTTTGTTGTCTCCGATTGAAACAAAATACTACATACTGTGAAGGTATGTTCTAGCAATCTACCTTGAGCCACCAAAGAATATTCGCATGTGGATAATGTCGCCGACGATCGTCCAGAAGCCTCCGACCATATATCCGCCCAAAATCAATCCGAGGAAGAACGGACGCGCCTGTCGATGGAGCTTGAGTCCGCCATACTTGAGGACAATCCATTTGGCGAAAAAACCGATAAGAACAGAGAACCAGAAGACGTTGATATCATGACTATTTGAAATGGCATATCCCACCGGGTGAAACGGAAACCATAAAAATAACCTTCGCATCACGGTGAAGAAGAGGACAAACATAAAACCAACCCCTATAGCCCCTGCCCCGGTATAATCAAATTCAGACGGATTAAGCATCCAGTTCTGTAAGCGAACATACCCGGCATTTGCAAATCGTTCAAGGGAGCTACCTCCAGACTCGAAAGCTATATGCAAATAGACCCAAAAGAAGCTGAGGGTTCCTACAATCAGGGCGAGGGTCATAGCAATAACCAACCCGCTAGTACCTCTCCTTGTTCGATTGGCTAAAGCGAATCCTTCGATTTGATGGGGCATCGGGTGCGCGCGGTAGGTAAAGTTAAAAAAATTGAGCATCGTCAGCACTGTTAAGTTCCGCGCACCGAAACGACGAGACCCCAAAACATCGGGCAATATTTGATCGGGACCCGTAAAAACAAAATCGTGAAACGGGGCACCAAATTCGGCTCTAATTCGCGTCACACCGAGTGATACAAGGTAGTAGAGTACAAAAAAGGTGATACCGATCCAAACAGCGAGCCCTGCCCGCCAGAGAAAAAGTGTTAGAAAGCCGATACCTCCGATGGTGCCGAGGAGCGCGGTGCTATAGCGCATCGGTTCCTGAGAATCGTCCAAGGTACTGTCGCCTAGTATACGCTTAACAACCGCGACGAGATGTCTCCAGTTCGACCATAGTGCTACCAATACAATGCCGAGGAGGGCGCCAAATGATTGCTGAATCTGAACAACGGCATAGGACCCCGCAACGAACTGAAGTCCCATTGCGACAACAATCACTTTCTGAATCTTCCAGAACCAATAGAAAATCCAGCAAGAAAAGGACATCTCTAACGGCATAAAGAAGGATAAACCAACCATAGGCAGGATAACCCCAGTTGGTATCCACCCCATTGCGCTCCACGGTTTGGCTGTGAAATATGTGCCTAAGTTGTGATAGTAAGGACTCCACTTAATGGACGGAATAGTCGGAAAAATCCATCCCAACCCATTAATTAGTGCAACCCCACCCGAAATGCCAATCCCAAGCCACAATCCCTTATTCCTGAAGATTGCGGACGTCGAATCTGTCATCTCTAGGGGGAGCTGGATAATCGGATAGGATAGCTTCTCATTTTCAACCCATGCCCTTCTGACAATCACATTGATACAGATCATCACAAAAACGAGTACCACGACGAAAGCCGACCACCACAGACAGGGCATCAGCCAACTGTTAATATGCTTGTCAATGTAAAGGGTTGAATCTCCCTTATAATACGTATCTAGTATATTTCTATCACTGACCGAAAGCCATGACGGAATATGTCGCCAAAACAGTTCTCTCCACTCATTTTCGGGCGTGGCGTGCCGGAAGGGGACCTCCATGATGGTGGTGAGCGTTTGCATCATTTGGAACGATTGAATCGCAGAGGTCAAGCTTAGCAGAATATAAACTGTTATCAATTCTCCCTGATTCAAAGCAAGCTGGGGTGTGAATCGCTTTAAGGGAAAGTTTAGGAGCAGCAGCAGGCCGATAATGAAGATGACATTAAAGAAAGGCGATATGATTGTGGGAACGGATTGATACTGGTAGGGTTGTCGAGAAATCACCAGCCAATAGGCATTGATGGGGATTAAAATCAGAGCCAGCCATACAGCGCGGGTAGAAATGATGGATGGCAGAGAAGCGACTGATGAACGTTTTGAGTTCATAGATTCACTGGAAAAGGTGCCCTATGGTTGTGAGGCAGATTGGGAATCTGCCCCACAAAAGAGTTGCATCTATATCTCCAAATAGTATGAGGCGCACAGACTATTTGATGATTATCATCTTCTTCGTTGTGGCAAAGTCGCCTGCTTGTAGGTGATAAAAATAGATGCCGCTGGAAACAGGTTCGCCTGTGTCGTTACGACCATCCCAGTAAATCGCTCTCTCTTTTGATGTATACATGGCAGCGGGCTGATGTCCGACGTTGAATGTGCGGACAACGTAACCCGTTAAATCAGAGATGGTCAAAGTAACGAAGGCATCTTCTGCCAGTTGGTACGGAATCCACGTCTCGGGATTGAACGGATTTGGGAAGTTTTGGTACAGGGCATTTCTGCGTATCTGTCCCCACAAGACAACCTGCTTCCCCAAGGGTTCGACTGGAAGCGCCAAATCGAAGGCATTATAGATATAGGCTGCACCCGTACCGCCATTTTTCAAGCTGGAGCCGGTGATGCCATGATTGGCACTGAGGGAGACGGAAACACCGAATCTATCCGCTGCTTCTACGTCGCTACCAGTCAGCTTCGCCCTTTCAACCCAAGCGTTACCCTTACGTAAAAAGGAATAGACCGCGCCGGAGTTGCTTCCTTTACCGTCGTGCCGGTACGATCCCACCAGGGCACCAATGTTTCCGGTGGTTCCATTGATGGAGACAGAAATTCCGAAGTCGTCCTTGGGTTGCCCGTCACTGGCTGTAAGTTTCGCCTCTTCTTTCCATTTGTCTTCGTTGCGCACGAAGACATACGCCGCACCAGTACCGCTATTGTGCCCATACGCCCCGACGATAGCGTACTTTCCACTGATGTGAACAGAAAAGCCAAACTCGGCGTTCCTCGCCCCGTCGCTGGCTGTAAGCTTCGCCTCCTGTTGCCAAACATTCCTGACGCGCTTGTAGATATACGCCGAACCGGACCGATTTCCTTTATCATCGTCCCAAAGAGCCCCGATGATAGCGTAGTCACCGTCGATGGAGACAGCAGAACCAAAGATGTCCCCTCCCTCCGCGTCGCGGGGTGTAAATTTTTGTTCCTCTACCCATTTGTCCTTAACGCGCACGTAGACAAACACCGAGCCGGAGTCAGCTCCTTTAATGGCGGTGTCCCCGCTGATGTCGACAGAAAAAGCGAAACTGTCATTTGCTTCCCCATCGTCGGGATCGAGTTTACCGTGTTCTTTCCAATTTTTTCCGTCGCGCTGGTAGATATAGGCTGAACCTGACCATATATCATCGTGATGAGAACTGACGATTGCCCAGTCGCCGTCGATGGATACGGAACGACCGAAGAAATCTCCTCCCGCTCCATCTTTGGCAGTGAGTTTCGCCTGCTGAGCCCAAACCCCTCCATCGAGCACGAAAATATAGGCTGAGCCAGACCGGTCTCCGTCGTCATCGTTACCCGGAGCCCCGACAATAGCGTAGTTCCCGCTGATGGCGACCGAAGTGCTGAAATTGTCATCCGCCGCAGCATCACCGGCGGTCAGTTTGACTTCTTCGGCGTGGATTATAGTTGCTTGACACATCGCCAACATTACAATAAACAGGATCGGTACTTTTTTCATGGTTGTTTTCCTTTGGCTTTTTTCCTCACCTTGGATAGGTCAGAGAGTTGCGGTCAGTTTGCAGGGATATACGAATGAGTGGTTGAGCAAATAAGCGAATCTGAGCCTTCGGAGTTTTGCGAATCTCCTTAGGCTGAACGAAGCGGAATCAGGACTGATTGGGACAGTTCAAATGGCAGATTGCTGAGGTGAAATTGACGTAACAGCAATCTTTTTGTAGATTTTGACCTTTATCGCTTTCCACTTTTTTCGTGGTCAGCGAGAACTGCATGTGCGGCGTTGTGCCCGGGCGCGCCACTTACTTCGCCACCCGGATGCGTTCCCGCACCGCACATATACATTCCCTCAATCGGTGTGCGATAGCCACCACGCGTGAACAACCTGTCACCCAGTAATTGCCCGGGAACATGGCTCGTGTGATGGATGTTGCCGTCAGTCAGGTATACCCGACGCTCCAGATCCATCGGCGTATACACTAGCCAATCAATGATAGATTTACGGAAGTTTGGTGCGTATTCGGTCAGTACGTCAATTAGCCGGTTGCCTTCTTGTTCGCGCAGTTGGTCCCATGTCCCCTCTTTCGGCTTAACCGGCTCATATCGTACCCACATCGAGACGATATGGGTGCCTTCTGGTACAATGGTTCGATCATAGACGGTTGGGATTTGAACATCAATAATTGGGTGGCGCGTGGGCCGCCCTTCCGTCGCGTCCTGTGCCGATTTTCGATAGTAGTCAGTGGAGGGACAGATGCGTATTGAAGCAACATAGCGTGGGTCGTAATTGGGACCGAGGTGCCGACTAAAGTCAGGTAATTCGTTGACTGCTGCGTGAAATTTCAGCGTAGCAAAGTCAGTATCTAGTTGGGTGATTGCTTGGACAGTACTAGCTTCTAGATGTTCAGCACCGACTAGCCCCAAGAACGTACGCTTAGGGTCTGCGTTGGAAAGGACTAACTTGCTACGTAACACCTGTCCATCGGTCAACTCCACGCCCTGTGCTTGACTATTCTCGATTAGGATTCGCTTGACTTCTGCCCCCAAACGGATTTTTGCACCGAAACTCTGCGCCGCTCGTGCCATCGCTGTGGTGAGCGTTCCCATCCCGCCCGTGACCAAGCCGAGATTGTGCGGGGCGGCCAGCAGGTTCGGTTTAATCGAAGCGTAGCCGAACAGCACACCCGGCTCATCCATGTTCTTCATGTCTAGCGTGTGCATGACCGAAGCTTTTACTGCGTCTGTCTCGAACATTTCGTCGAGCAATTTGGTGAGCGTCCCGTTGAGCAGGCGGTCAAGTAACGCCTCATCCTTGGTACTGCTTACACGCTCATACAGCTCGGCGATCGTCGGCGGCTCAGTTAGAAAGTATTCATTGAATAGACCACCCGCCCGTTTCCAAAAGTCGATCCATTTGCGGTAGCCAGCGGCATCTCGCTCGGAGAATTTCGCTATCTCCCGGCAGGTACGCTCAGTATCCGCCCAATGCAGTAGATAACGATTATCAGGTAGTGGGAAAAATCGCTCTGGATCAAGCGCCTGTACATGGTAGCCATGCTTATACAGGTCCAAATCGCGCACGATTTTATCCTGTAAAATGTGAACGATAAATGAACAGGTAGAGATGTGGTAGCCGGGAAAAATTTCCTCAGTCGTGCAGGCACCACCCACCACGTGCCGCCGTTCCAAGACCAGTACCTCCAACCCAGCTCGTGCGAGATAGGCTGCGGCAACCAACCCATTGTGTCCCCCACCAACAATAATGGCATCGTACGGAACTGTGTCCATTGCGGTGGTTACCTCCCCGGTTGATCCTCCGACCGCGGGTTTCACTGCGAAGTCAAGGATTACGCCTCCGCATATACTACGCCTTCAATGTCGCGTGTCTCTGAGTCTTGGTTGCCTCCCCACGACATGAAGTAGAAGATCATAAAGCGGTCATCATTCAGTGGGATAATGCTGGAATAGCCGCCGATTGTGCGACCAATGGTTACCGGCTCATGGACAGAGCGGGTTGACCACACCAGTGTTGGTGAGTTGCGCCATGTGCCATTCCAGTCGCCTTCGTGAGAGTAGTCGCTGAATCCAACACCGCACCAGCCTTGATCCAAATCGCCAACCCAGCGGTATGAGCAAAGTAGTGTGCCTTTACAGGTGAGAAATAGTGTTGGCGAGTGTCCATAGATGGGGTACATGGTCAGTTCCAAATCGGACCACGTGCGTCCTTTGTCTTCTGAGAAGGTCCAGTAGAGGGGCATCATGCCGTGACCCGCGGGGGAGTCGTCACTTGCGACCATTGCCATCAGTCTGCCATCGGGTAGTTCAATTACCTCGTTTTGAGCGATGACACCGCGGCAGAGAACGACTCCTTCATCCCAAGTGCGGCCACCGTCAACTGACCGTAGCTGGGCGCTCGCTGCAACCCGTTCACCTCGAAGGCGTCCCCACACCGGCATGAGTAATGTACCGTCGGACAACTCGCGGATTTTGCCGTAAGTGTGCACGTCGGACCAATCAAAGTTAGCAATCCCGCTTCCGACAAGCTCAGGTTCTGACCAAGATTCGCCGGCGTCTGTAGATTGGCACAGGTATACGCCTTGATAGGGGCCTCCAATGCCAGAAATGGGTAATAATATTGTTCCGTCGTTCAGTTCCACCATGCCATGATACGCCAGAAATGAGGTTGGATGGTCAGGGCGCGACGGAATAAATTGATGGATGGGACCCTCCCACGTTTTTCCATCGTCACGGGAACGCTTCATCCCTGAGATGGTTCGTGGCTGTTTTGCATGGGGATCTGGATAACGTGCGGTAATGAGGATGTCGCCATTCTGCAATCGCTCTCCGCCGGGCGTGGCGACATGCCCCTCCCAGACGACGACGCGACTTTCACGGTGAAATTGTGGCATGTCCGCCCTCCTCAAAAGGTGATCAATGATCGGAAATATATTGATAGAACCATGTTATAGCAAAAAATCAAGTTTTTGTCACTATCAAAATGCTAATGCTTCAACCGTGATAGAAAATCTCTTAACAATATTCCAATTTTATTGCCCTGCAGCCGTAGATTGAATTTATGGTGTATCCTCTCTCACCCAATGCCGAAACAACGGTTTTACGGTGCTGGGGAAAGCGTCATAAACGGCCGGTGGGATGGGTGGCACATTGTTCTCCTTTCCGCCAGCTTCGTCTACAATCCGGGTACGCTCCTCCGAACCGTCCATCAGCACATCCAGATTAAGCCACCACGGTGCATAGCGTACCACTACCGAAGTCCGCGGACGGTCAGTGCGATTTGGGGCAGTGGCATGCCACATACGGCTGTCCATCACGAGCACACTGCCGGCAGGTCCGTTTGCCTGCATTTCGGTTGGGTAGGGAGCGTTCGGATCAACGCCGTTGTTTCCGGTCGGATTGTTGTTTGACCGATGACTGCCGGGAACGATGAGGGTGCCCCCGTTTTCGCCGGTGAACGGTGAGAGCATCCACAACGTCGTGATGTGCATCGTCGCATCGGGGTAGGGGGCAGGGATGTGACCGGCGTTGTTCTGATTAAAGGGCCAATCGCCGTGCCATCCTCCGCGTTCATTTCCCGGATAGTTGATTGTGCCGGTGGTAAAGGATATTCGCACATGGGGACCTAACAGTGCTTCGACAAGGGCAAGCGTACGTGGGTCAGCCAAGTACGGAGCGATGGATTGGTCGTAGCGGATAAACCCCGGCACATGACCGATACCGTCGGGGGCGTTGGGATTACGATGCACGATGGTCGATCGTTCGACGCTCTCGCGCACAGCATCAACCTCGTTTTCTGGAATGACCCCTTCCATAACATACCATCCATCAATTTTCAGGTGTTGCAGGGCTTGGTCCAAACTCATCGTAATTGCCTCCTACCAATCGGGGCGACCGACATAGAGTCCACGGTTGACCATCGGTAACGACACGCGCATACCACCCAGACGATCGGATTCAATCATCCCCATCAGCATTTCTTGGCTGCGGCGTGCGAGTTGAATCGGTCCCTGTGTCTCCTCTCCGGTGTCCAACGCTTCCGCGAGATTCTTAATGCCCATCTCCGTGCCACTCTCGCGGGGTACTTCTGGAAAGGGCATCTCCTCTAGGATACGAGAGGATTCCGATGCTTTGCGAAATTGACAGGTCATCCCGTTGTTAATGGTGCGCATTTTCCCCTTTGTGCCGCACACCTCGAATTCAGGACCGGTGCCTGCTGTGTTGTAGCCGTGGACTCCATTGGAGAAACGGACATAGCCGCCAGCGATGGCAGGGTCGGTATTGAGACGGTTTCCATCCCAATCTTCGGGATCGCACATGATTGAGCCTTGAACGAAGTCAATCCCCACATCGCCTGCGAGATACAGCAGCATATCGGCGGCGTGGGTCAACCCCCACAGTGCAGAGGTAGCACCGTATTGAGCGATGACACACTGAACGTCGCCAATCTCGCCAGCGTCGATTAATTCACGCATCTTGCGATAAAACGGCATGAAGCGTCGTTGTGTCCCGTAGTTGAATTTGGTGCCATTTCGCTCAACGGCGTCTACCATGGCATCGGCTTCTTCCATAGAGCAGCAGAGCGGTTTCTCGGCGTAAATACCTTTCACGCCGTGGTCAGCGGCGAAGATTGCCACTTCCGCACGTTGCGGCGGACGGGTAGCAACGCATACAATATCCGGCTGTTCCTTTTCAATCATTTCGCGGTAGTCGGTGTAGGCGTGTTGCGCGTCATAACGTTGGCGTGCGGTTTCTGCCTTCTCAGGGATCACATCTGACACTGCTACCAGATCCGTTCGATCGCATGCTACAGCTGCCGCTGCGTGGGAGTAGGGAATCCAGAGGAAACTCTCCGGACGCCCCTCCATTTCATCGTCAATCGTGGCACCCATCCGACCACATCCAACTAAACATGCACGGTATTGCTTTGCCATCATGTACTCCTTTCGTGGAATAATTGCGTGGTTGTTGTGCTACTCTGTTGCTCGCAGTTGGTCGGTAGCAACCTCATCTACCTCCCATGTCTGCGGGTTAATGACCACACCGTAAGCATCGCGGGCGTGTTCGAGCGTAACTTTTTCGTCGAGCACATCTCTCAACACCGCTTGCGGAGCCCGATCAAAAGGATTTCCCCACCCGCCTGCACCCGCGGCGATATGACGGAAGACATCGCCGCGTTGGATAGTCATTGTGGGTTTGGGAGGTAATTCACGAGCCTCGCGGTCAGGATTCAAGATATTTTGTGACGGGGCACCTGCCCCCCCTCCTTGCAGTCCGTAGGGTTGATATTTTGTACGGTCTGCCCGGATTTGTAGTGTTGCTTCTTCGGCTAGCAAGCGAAAATCTCGTACCAAACTCAGTCCCCCGCGGTAGATCCCCGCGCCGCCGGTATCAGGAAGGTAGCTGTAACTTTCGATGCGAAGTGGTAGTTCGACTTCTAATACTTCGGTGGGATTGTTGGAAAAGTTGACTACACTGCTTGCTGCGCCGTCGATCCCATCTTTATCCGAACGCCCTCCCCATGAGCCGTAGAGAAATTCAAGGAATACGAATCCATGCAATTCCATTTTTCCATCTTGCACAACACGCTCGTAACCGCCAATGCTGACGCCGGTATCGCCTCCGATTTCGCAGGCGGGAACCCGGTCGGGCGCGACTTGAGCGAGTGCACCAAAGACCACGTTAGCGATGCGAAAACCGGTTAAGCCGCGTGCAGCGACTGGCCCCGGTGCTAGTGGATTGAGAATAGTACCTTCTGGTGCAATGACTGTGATTGGACGGAAGTAGCCACCATTGTTCGGAACATCCGCTCCCATTAAGCAGCGTACGCAAGCATAGGCTGTCGATTGTGTAAACGAGAGTGGACAGTTGATGCCACCTCTGACCTGTGGCGATGAGCCTGTAAAGTCAACGGTCATCTGGTCACCGGTAATGGTGATGGTTACCGCAATCGGAATCGGGTCAGGGTCTATACCGTCGTCGTCGAGGTAGTCAGTAAATGAATAGGTGCCATCGGGTAGGCCACCAATTTCTAATCTCGCGGTCCGTTCAGCATAGTTGAGCAGCTCCGCGAAATAGGCTGAGAGTTGTGCTACACCGTACTTCTCGAATAACGCCCGGACTCCCTCCTGACCAACGTGCAGGCACGCCAATTCCGCCCGTAAATCACCAAGGACCTGACGCGGGATACGTACATTGCGAGCGATGAAGTCGAAAACCGTTTGATTCGCCTCACCTTTGTCATACAGTTTGAGTAGCGGGATGCACAAACCTTCCTGATAGAGTTCTGTTGCGTCACAACCATTTCCACCCGGCGTTTTGCCCCCGATGTCGGTGTGGTGTGCGATACAGACCACGAAGGCAGTGGGGGTCGGATCGTCGAGAAAAATGGGTTTGCACAGATACATATCAGGCAGGTGAGAGCCGCCTTCATACGGGTCGTTGGTGATGTAGATGTCACCGTCACACATCTTCCCGCCGAACTTAGCGATGACCGCCCGCATAAATTCGGGCACAGAGCCGAGATGCAGCGGCAACGTCAAACCTTGTGCGATGAGTTGTCCTTCCGTATCACACACCGCTGCGGACAGATCCATCGCATTTTTCAGATTGGATGAATACGCTGTGCGTACCAGCGTCAGTGCCATCTCATCGACCAATGCATCTAGTGCGTTTTTAATGAGTTCTGATGTAATAGGATCAAGGGAATTTGCCGTGGTGTTCATCCAATCTTCTCTTTCTATCGTTTGTCAAGGGTAAGTTTGAAACTTGGTAGAGATTACGGCTCCCATTGGGGTTAGTAATCTGCCGAGCGTCCGAATATGGAGCTATTTATGTCGGGATTCAGCGATCCCTCCTACAGGAGAACTGAGTGCCCCTAGCGCGAACCTTTCTGTATTGACATTACACCCTAATGGTGCTACACTGTACCGCAAAATCTGAGAAAAATCAAGATCAAAATCTAATCGAATGGGAAGAGCTTTCTGTTCGTGTATCATCGAACTAGCTTTACCATTTATCGACGGTGATACACCCGTTGAGAACTTTGGGATATGAGGGGAATTGAGAATGAAATACATCCTTGCCATCTACCTGATTGGAGTAAGTGCTATTTTCATTTCCTGTGATGATGAAGAGGTTGCAGCGCACTACAATCGGGGAAATGCCTATCAGGAAGAAGGTAAATTTAATGAAGCGATTCTAGCGTATAAAAAGGCGATTGAGATAGACTCCAACTTTGCGGAAGCACACTATAATCTGGGGAACGCCTACTATCGCCAAGGCCAAATTGATGAAGCGGCGCTAGCTTATAAAAATGCGATCCGTATCCAGCCAGATTTTGTGGAGGCACGTAACAGCTTAGGACTTGTCTATCGTATACAGGAGAACAATGAGGCTGCGATAGTGCAGCTCAAAGAGGCAGTAAGAATCGCCCCGGATAATGCACAGGCGTATAACCATCTGGGCCGCTCCTACATGGAGCAAGACAACTTTGGGGATGCTATTGTTGCTTTTGAGAAAGCGATTGAACTCAATCCGGATAGTGCATATGCTTACTACAATCTCGGAAACTCCTACAAAGCGCAGGATAAACTTGACCAAGCCATCGCTGCATACAAAGAGGCTATCGCAATAAGTCCACACGACGCTTTATCGCATCATAATCTAGGAATCTCTCTCTCTGATCAAAACCGGTTCGATGAAGCCGTAATCCACTTTGAGGCGGCGGTTCGCATTAGCCCGACCTTAGCAAACCTACACAACAACCTAGGAAATGCGTACAAAGCGCAGGGCAAACTTGATGAAGCTGTTGCTGCGTTCGAGAGGGCAGCGAGCGTCAATCCGGGTGATGCAAAGGCATATTACAATTTGGGAATCATCTACGCTGAACGAGGGGGCGATGGGGAAGCTGTGACCCAGTACAAGCGGGCTCTCCACCTTGCTCGTACCAATCCTGACTTACAGGAACTTATACCTGAGATAGAAGGTCGTATCAAAGCGTTAAAATAAAGCGAAACCCTTTCAACGGCATCGGAGGAAAATATGCGCGTTATTGTAGTTGGCTGTGAATACACCGGCGTTACAACTTTAATTGAGGGGCTTATGGATTGGGGGCATGAACGTGACATCAACCATCACCTTGATGATCACTTTACCATCCCAGACCGTCAACATCTAGCGCCTGAAGATAGAGAGACGATGGTCAACCTCTCTCCTGCGCTCAAAGAGCGGTTTCAGCGGATGCAGCTCGTTTATCATATCCGTCTAATGCATCGCTTTGATCATATCTTGTTAGGTGGTTTCCACATTGAGGAAGCGATTTATGGTCCCCTCTACTACTATCCCGGCGGCGTAGCGAGTGAGATACGCCAGTATGAAGAGGAGATGCCAAAGAACGCAATCTTGGTGCATTTGACAGCCAGCCCCGAAGTGATTCAGAAGCGGATGGAGACAAATCTTCACGAGTATTGCCTGATCAAGACAGAGGATATTCCGATGCTTCTGGATCGTTTCCAAGAAGAATTCGACGCGTCTCTGATTCCGAACAAAATCCAGATTGAGACCTCCGATTTGACACCGGAGACACTTCTTGAGACTTTTTTAAGCGAATCCGCTCAATTTGCAGAATAGAATCGTAACACGGCAGCGTGGATGGAACTATGACCGATTCTATATGTCTGTAGGCATATTGTCTCCTTCCCACACCGTGTGTTTCCAATGCTTCTTTGTAGCGGCGTACCGCTGCTAATTCTACAATGCGCTTCTTCTCCACCGTCCCGATAGGTCGAGATCCCGTTTCGCTAGAGACATGATTGGACATTTCTGCTCTCTACCTTTGAGAACTCACTGCCCCATAATTCTCATTGTGGGAGGAGAATAATTATCTGGGAATTTTCAGGAGATTGACCGAAAGAATTACGAAGAAATACCCCACCTCTGGATTTAAGAGATTAAATTTGAGCACCGAAGTTCATACTGACTGATATGCCTTATCGCCGAAAGGAGACGAAATGCACGAAACACAGGATACTATGGCAACTTCCCCAGCGCGGGCATTCCTTGTTGGGGTGAAGTTGAAAGATGAATTGCAGAGCGATGCGGAAAGTTCACTTGAAGAACTGAGACGACTTGCAGAAACGGCGGGGATGGAAGTGCTAGCCGAAATCATACAGCCGAAAGAAGCACCCGATCCCGCCTATTTTATCGGGCGAGGAAAGTTAGAGGAAGTAGAGGCGATAGTCAGTGAACTCAAGGTAGAGGCAATAATTTTTGATAACGATCTCACACCGGCACAAACTCGTAACTTGGAAAAATCCCTTGATATCGTTGTTGTTGATCGGACAAGCCTGATTCTACAGATCTTCGCGCAACGTGCACAGACGAAAGCTGCCAAACTACAGGTTGACCTTGCCCAACTGCAATATGCGTTGCCACGTTTGACACGAATGTGGACACACCTCTCTCGACTCGGTACGGGCGCAGGGGGCACAGCCGGCGTAAGTGCTGGGCGCGCTGGCGGCGTCGTGCGTGGTCCGGGCGAAACCCAACTTCAGATTGACCGGCGATTGATTCTCTCACAGATTTCACGTGTAAAAAAAGCACTCCAGAAAGTTGAAAAACGTCGCCGTGTACAGCGAAAGCAACGTCAAGAGGTAATTAATGTCTCGCTTGTCGGCTACACCAACGCAGGGAAATCAACGCTGTTTAACGCTTTGACGAGTGAGAAGCGGCTGGCTGAAGATAAGTTGTTTGCAACGTTAGATCCAACAACCCGCCTCCTCGATTTACCGGATAACCAACACGTACTATTAAGTGATACAGTCGGTTTTCTCAAAAAACTACCACACCATTTGGTGGCCTCATTCAAGGCAACGCTAGAAGAGGTTGTGGAGGCGGATCTGCTGCTTCATGTTGTTGATGTCGCCCATCCCGAAGCCGAGAGCCAGATTGATGCTGTCGATGAGGTGCTTAAAGAGTTGGATGCCCTTGAGCGACCAACGCTCATGTTGTTTAATAAAATAGATCTACTGAAGGAAGAGGGACATATCCAACTATTCCGAAGTAAATATCCCGATAGCCTTGCAATATCGGCGGAGGATGGTACAGGGCTGGAAGCACTAAAAGACCTTCTCGCTGAACGGTTTGCAACTCAGGACGTAGATGTGTCGCTTGCGCTCGCCTATCAAGATGGAAAGGCGTTAGATTATCTGTATAAGCATGGTGAAGTATTCGATACGGACTATCAAGGTGAGTCAATCCGGGTCAAAGCGAAGATTCCGCAACGCTACCTAAAGGCTTTGGATCGCCTCACAACAAATTCGACGGCTGTCATACTAGATCCAAAGATTGGTTCGTAGAGGTGTATGTTCATCGAGAAGGTATTTGCGTGCGTTCATGGCACTTTTGGGCTTCAAAAAAGTTGCGTGCGCTTCCGTATTTTTTGCGAATTTCGCGTAATCTAAGCGTTGCTGAATCCGAATTCTTTGCCTGTTCAGCCCGCATCCGGTTTCCGTGTTCGATCCACTCGGTCAGATACTGACCAATCTCCTCCTTATGAAAAAAACCTTTAGGTCTAAAACCCAAGTATTCATACTTGGTATACAGATTGCTTTAGCAAGTTT